>JBKHCI010000063.1:0-9233 GCA_046541915.1 Desulfonatronovibrio sp.
AACATGGGCTTTATTTCTTTGCCCATCTTCAGCTCCAAGTTTTCGGCTTCAGGAGACCATACCCCGAAAGTCTGAGGGAAAATAAAGTCATTCAGGGAATAATTGTTGGACATATCTGATTCTCCGTTCATAAGTATTACAACCTGAATCCGTGAAAGCAGGTTTCTGAATTTGTCAAAAGGGGCGCAAAAACTCGCTTCAAAGCGGTCTAAATCAAAATCCAGGCCTTGCCCGTGATAAGGTTTTGCTGGAGAGCCTTGTTTGTTTTCTAAGTCAACTCAGATGGTTAAAGGATTTTGATTAAGTCCGCCTAAGTCGCTCAAACAGTTTGCGCCCCTTTTGTCAAACCCCGAAACCTGCATAAGCAATAAGTTCAAAAACACCAACTTCACGGATTCGGGTCACAATGTAGATCCCTGTCAGATCTGCATCTGTTATTTATCTTTTATTAACAGGGCCACGGGAAACTTATCCAGCAGCCGGGCTATTTCCCGGGGGCCGCCTGCAAAATTTTCTTTAGTCAGCAGATTATGCCAGGAACCGGAAGGCAGCTTGAGAATGGTTTTATCCCAGCCATCTCCGCGTTTAAGATTCAGACGGGGTACAATGGTTATTGCTTCTCCTCCCCTGCAAAAGGCGATTATATGCGCGGCCTTGTTTCCTTCGGCGTATACCGGTTCATACGTGCCGGCGGTTCCGAACAGTTCAGGACGGTTGCGGCGAAGGTGCAGGGTCTGGCGGATGAGCCACAGTTTGGGCAGTCCTTTTTCCATGCCGTTCATGATTTGCTCTGTATTCAGCCTGGAAATTTCAGACAGGAGCTTGCGTCGCAGGTCAAAATCCACTGGCCTGCGGTTGTCCGGGTCCACCAGGCTCATGTTCCATAGTTCGCTTCCCTGATAAATGTCAGGCACGCCTGGAAAAGTCATGCGCAGCAAAGTCTGGGAAAGGCTGTTTATCCGGCCGGCCGGTATGAGCGGCACAAGAAATTCCTCCAGGCCGGCGCGGAAAGCTTTGTCCTGGAGCAGAGCCGCGGCAAAATCCTGGACAGCCTGTTCATATTCCTGGTCCTGTCTGGTCCAGGAGGTGTAAAGTTTGGCTTCGCGCATGGCTTTTTCCAGATAAGTACGCAAACGGTCCACGCTTATTGGCCATGCTCCAGTCAGGGTCTGGTAGATGAAATATTCCATGTCAGGATCAGGCAGTTTGTTTTTGCGATATTTTGCGTTTTGCCTGAACCAGTCCTTAACTGTCCTGATCCAGAGATCAGGGATTTCCGAGAGCAAAGCCAGTCTGGCCCGGACATCTTCACTGCGCTTGGTGTCGTGAGTAGTTCCGGCCAGCATGCTCAGGGGGTGCTGGGCCTGAGCCCTGGCGCCCTGCAGATGGAATTCTTCCGGGGAAATTCCAAATATGTCCGGATCGCCTCCGACTTCGTTAAGGCAAAGCAGACGATTGAAGCGATAAAACGCGGTATCTTCCACTCCCTTGGCCATGGCTGGACTGGTGAACTGCTGGAACCGCATGGCCAGCTCTCCTTCCAGTTTTCCAGATATCTCCAGAAGAAGGATGTTTTTCAGGAAGTCCAGAAGTTCGTGATCCAGTTCAGGGTTTTCAGCCCGGACGTTTTTTATGGCCTGTCGTACATAGCGCCGGTCAGCAGCTGATACCACAGGGGTGTCGCTTTCATCACGGTGTTTGTCCTGGGCTGCCCGGACGTAACTGCGGTAAACCGGAAAGTATATGGCTGTCAGGAGCAGGACTTCCCGCAGGTCGTCACGGGTATAGTCGCGGTGTCTGCGGTGTCTTTCGCATATCTCCACAAACAGAGCTGTAAGCCGGTTAAGTTCACTGCCAAGGGATTCAGTAATAACCTGGTGCTTGCACTGTTTTACCACTTCCCGGTAATCCGGGTTCCCGCCGATAAATCCGGTGTAAAAGTCAGTCAAAGGCGTTTTTCCCTGAGGATCAATAAACAGTCCTCCGGCCAGGTTGAGAAAATCGTATCCAGTTGTACCCTGGACAGGCCAGTCAGGAGCAAGCACTTCTCCATGTTCCAGGATCTTTTCAGCTACAATCCAGACTCCCGGACAATTTTTGCGCAGACGCCTGAAATATCCGGCAGGGTCGCGCAGGCCATCAGGGTGATCCACCCTTAGCCCCTGAATTTTCCCCTGTTTTACCCATTTCAGAGGAAGTTTGTGAGTGGTCATGAAAACTTCTCCCTCTTCAACGCGCAAACCAGCCAGTTCGTTGATATCAAAAAAACGGCGGTATCCAAGGTCTCGGCCCGCGGTCCTCCAGAAGGCCAGGCGGTAATTCTGCTGTTCTATGATCAGGTCCAGAAGATCGGCGTCTTCATTGATTTTTTCAACTTCAGCAGTAATGGTTTTTTGCAGGTGGTTTTTTTGGCATAGAGTAGACAACAGCTGCTGGATTATGGCTTTGTCCCGGTGACGGCGGCTGACATCCGGCCGACTGGTGACTGTAGGCCGGGGTAGCCGCCTGCAGCAATCCGCTATAAAAGCCAGCATGTCAGAATCTGCTTTCCGGGCTGCCCTGGCAAGTAAATCCGCAAGACTGGAAGGGTCCACCGGAAAGACATGTTCAAAGTAATTAAGGGTGAATCTGCCTTCCTGGTGGTCAAGTTTTAATTCCGCCTTTTCCAGGATCCGGCCGTAATGATCCCCCAGTATGGGCAGCATTATCTTGTTTGGCCAGCGGTCTTCGGAAGATTCCCAGTCCACATCGAAGAAAAACGCGTAAGTACTGGAAGGCCCGTTTTCCAGGACATCCCACCACCAGGGGTTCTGGCTGGCCAGGATAGCCATGTGATTAGGAACCAGGTCAAGCACATGACTGAGATCGTTCTTTTTCAGAGCCCGGCAAAAGGTTTCATGTCCTTTATGTCCGCCCAGTTCCTTGTTGGCCCGGGTGGGATCAACCACATCATATCCATGTGTGCTGCCGGAGGCAGCCTGAAGATAAGGGGAGGTATATACGTGACTGATGCCCAGATCCTTCAGATAGGGCAGGATGTCAGACGCTGATTTGAAGCCGAAATCCGGATGCAGCTGAAGCCTGTATGTGGCAACTGGTTCAGGAATCATGACGCAGCACCACCAGTGAACGCCCGGCCACCGTCAGGTTGTCCCCGGGTCCCAGGATTTCCTGTTTTTCCCGCCATCCCTGCAAGGTATCCAGCTCTTTGTGCCAGTCTGTTCCCCAGTACTCCGGAGGCAGGGTAAATACCAGTTCCTGGTGGTGAGCATTAAAGATCAGATAAAAACTGTAATCAGTCACTGGTTCTCCCTTGGGATTGGGGTTAGGGATGGCGCCGCCGTTAAGATAGACACCCAGGGATCTGGCAGAGTCCTGTCCCCAGTTTTCTTCGGACATCTGTTCGCCGTCCGGGGTGAACCAGGCTATATCCTTGATTTCCTGACCGTGAATCTTCCGGCCCTGAAACCATTTTCTGCGCCTGAATACAGGGTGTTTCAGATAATATTTAACAAGCTTTCTGGTAAAGTCGAAAAGTTCCTGGTCCATATTTGCCCAGTCATACCAGGATATTTCATTGTCCTGGCAGTAGGCGTTATTATTGCCCTTTTGAGTGCGGCTTATTTCATCTCCGCCCAGGAGCATGGGCACTCCCTGGGAAAGAAACAGGGTGACCAGGAAATTGCGTTGCTGACGCCTGCGCAGCTTAACTATTTCAGGGTCATCAGTAGGGCCTTCAACTCCGCAGTTCCAGGAGCCTTCATCATCATGTCCGTCCTTATTGTCTTCCGCGTTGGCATCGTTATGTTTTTTATTGTAGGAAACCAGATCATTAAGAGTGAAACCGTCATGGGCAGTGATGAAATTTATGCTGGCAAACGGGAGTCTGCTGTCCTGGGCGTAGAGATCTGAGCTGCCGGTGAGGCGGTAGGCAAACTCGCCTAAAGTCTGGTCCCGCCCGGCCCAGAAATCACGGACGCAATCACGGTACTTGCCGTTCCATTCAGACCATACCGCGGGAAAATTCCCTACCTGGTAGCCTCCTTCGCCTACATCCCAGGGCTCAGCAATGAGCTTTACCTGACTGACCACCGGATCCTGCTGGATAAGATCAAAAAAGGCGGAGAGCTTGTCCACATCGTGCAGCTCCCGGGCCAGGGTTGATGCCAGGTCAAAACGGAAGCCGTCCACATGCATTTCAAGTATCCAGTAGCGCAGTGAATCCATGAGCATCTGCAGTACATGGGGATTGCGCATATGCAGACTGTTTCCTGTGCCTGTATAATCCATATAGTAACGCGGATCATCATCCACGGTCCGGTAATAATAGAAATTATCAATACCCTTGAAAGACAGGGTTGGTCCCAGATGGTTGCCTTCTCCGGTATGATTGTAAACTACATCCATGATAACCTCGATGCCTTCCTGATGCAGGGTTTTGACCATATGCTTGAATTCCGCAACAATGGCTCCTGGACGGGTGTCAGAGGCGTATTCATTGTGAGGAGCAAAGTATCCTATGGAATTGTATCCCCAGTAATTGCGAAGCCCTTTGTCAATGAGATGTTTGTCATGTATGAACTGATGAACCGGCATGAGTTCCACTGCAGTGATTCCGAGCTTCTTAAGATATTTGACTGCCGCTGGATGGGCCAGGCCTGCGTAAGTGCCGCGGATGGATTCGGGAACGTCAGGATGACGCATGGTAAAGCCTTTGACATGGGTTTCATAGATTATTGTTTCATGCCAATGCCGTCTTGGCAGCTGGTCATCTTCCCAGTCGAACGTGGGTTGATGCACCACGCATCTTGGGACAAAAGGAGAGCTGTCTGTATCATTGCGGCTCTCAGGGCCTTCTTTGAAATTGTATGAAAATACAGCCTCATCCCATTTGACTTGCCCGTCTATGGCTTTGGTGTAGGGGTCCATGAGAAGTTTCGCGGGGTTGCAGCGATGTCCGTTTTCTGGTTCCCACGGTCCATGTACCCTGAAGCCGTATCGCTGACAGGGTTTGATTTCCGGAAGATAGGCATGCCAGCAGTAGCCTGTTACTTCGGGCAGCTCAATTCTGGTTTCCCGGTCTTCAGAATCAAAGAGGCACAACTCGATCTTATCTGCCACATTGGAAAAGATGGAGAAGTTGGTTCCTGAACCGTCATAAGTTGCTCCCAGAGGATAAGGGTAACCCGGCCAGATTTTCATTTTTTTCTCCTTATAAATTTTACTGGTCACTTAATGCCTGAACTTCTGAGCGGATCAGCTCAGCAATCTCGTATTCATCCTCAGGAAGCCTGTCCGGATTTACAGGATTTCCAATGATGATTAAGGCCTTTCCCGGACGAGGCAAAAGCCGGCCCGGAGGCATTGCCTCCCATGTGCCCTGAATCCATACCGGAATTACCGGAACTGGATGAGCCCGGAGGACCATTCCAATGCCCGGCTTGAATTTTTGCAGTTTGCCATCCGGGGAGCGTTGACCTTCAGGAAACCAGATAAGTCCGTGGTCACGCTTGAGTGCCGCAGTTGCCAGGCCCAGGCTGGCGCGCGGTGCCGCTCCAGGGTCCACAGGAAGGATTCGGGCGGTTCGACTGAACCAGCGTCGCAGGGGACTGGTAAATAATAAACCGATCCACCCGGCCCAGTAAAAATTATTCAATTTGTCTTTGTCCATGGTTTTTACAATCACCAGTGGATCAAGCACGCTTAAGTGGCGCGGGGCTATGATACAGGGTGTGTTTTCAGGTAATTTTCCTCTGATTTCTATTCTCAGCAGGAGACTGATGATCCCCCTGGCAAGACCAAGCAGGATATAAGCAGAGAAACGTCTTACAGGGCCATAGGGTTCCAACAGTTCTTTGTGCTTGGAGTCCAGTAATTTTTCCGGATGTTTAAGCTCTTTTGCAAGGTCGCTGTCTTTGGCTTTTATTCCCGGAGCCTCGGTTGTTTCGCGCAAAAGATCCCGCACGTTCTGTACCCGGGCAATAGCTGAGTCATCCAGTTCTACTCCGGCGTATTGGCGCAGATCCAGAGTAAGGTTTATCCAGTTCAGGGAATCAATGCCAAGATCCAGGGAAAGGCTGCTGTCCGGAGTGAGCCGGATATCTGGATGTTGGCGGGCCAGATAGTCCCAGGTTTTCCTGGCCCTGGGATCTGATAAAAGCTGTTGATCTTCAGGAGCCATTGATTCAGGCGATAGTGGTTCGGCCTTGACTTGGGAAGCGGAGTCTTTTTCCTCAAGGGCTTGAAACAGTTCCTTTAGTTTGTGTCTGCGCAATTTACCCAGGCGGGTGCGCGCAAGAGGATCCAGAGAGATGCGCAGTATGCCCGGCCTGTGGTGACTGGGGAGATCGGCAGCAGCACTGTTTACAGAGTTTTTGATTTTTTTCTGCAGGTTTTCACCAGCGACCTCCCGGAGAAGATCAGAATCAGGCACCACTACCGCGGCCAGACGATCCTGGTGCTCCAGCACACCTGCTTCACGGATATCCCGGCTTTCTGCCAGTGCTTTTTCCACCCGTTCCGGATCAATATTTTCACCTCCGGAAAGGGTGATGGTGGAAGATTCCCGTCCCTTAAGATACAAGTATCCATCCCTGCTCAGCCGGCCCGTGTCGCCGGTCCGAAACCAGCCTTCATCATCCAGGACTTCCCGGGACTTTTCAGGCATGTTCCAGTATCCTTTGAATACATTTGGTCCTCGGGCCATGACTTCGCCAGCGTCTTGTCCGGACTTTGAATCATCAATAGCCAGCTCTGTTCCCGGCAAAATTTTTCCGGCGCTGGCGAGCTTTATCTCTGCAGGGGGGTTAAAGGTCAAAATAGGCGAGGTTTCGCTTAATCCGTAACCAGTGGCGACTTCCCAGCCCAGAGCCTGAAATTTTCGTCCCAGGTCAGGATCAAGGGCTGCTCCTCCTGAAACTACAAGGCGCAGTTCCGGAGCCAGGCGTTTGTGAAGCCTTGAGAACATAAATTTGCCCAGCCTGATTCGCAGTCTCTGGTGCAGGGTCATGGAGGTTTTCAATAATAGTTTGAACAAACCGGCAAAAAGGCGTCCTCGTCCGCGAACACGGCTTTCCAGGGCATCCCAGATGGCCTGGTATAGTCTGGGTACCCCCAGCATCGCGGTTGCCTTTCCTTCACGCAGAGCCCGCATGATTTGCGGCCCTACCAGGGAAAAGGGCACAATAACAGGTGTGCCCAGAGTGAATTCAATAAGGATGCCTACTGTAAAGGGATAAACATGATGAAAAGGCAGAGGCACCAGCACCCGGTCATTCTGGTCCAGAAACTGGTCAGGCTGCAGGGCCTGAACATTGCTGGTCAGATTCGAGTGACTAAGAGGCACACCCTTGGGAGGTCCGGTGGTACCGGAAGTATAAAAGATGGCCGCGATGTCGTGTTCTCGCGCGGCGGGCTGGGCAGGTTCGTCTGCCAGGAGTTTTTCCCAGCTTTGTTTGGAACCGTCTTCAGCGTCAAAAAAATACAGTTTTGACGTGTGAGCAATGTCTGGAATTCTCTTTTTCAGGGCTTTGGTGGTAAAGATAAAACCGGGGGCACAGTCTGAAAGAACATGTTCCAGGTCTTCGCCGGGCATCTGAGTGTCAAGGGGAACAACGACTGCTCCCGCGAACATCACCCCCAGGGCGGATATTATCCAGTTTGCGCTGTTGGGCGCAATGAGCACGACTCTGTCTCCATGATTCAGGCCGGCCTCAAGCAAGCCGGCAGCCAGCTGACCGGTTTTCCGGAAAATTTCTTCACGGTTGATGGTTTGAACGGAATCCTGCTTAAATTCCATCACAGCCGGCTGATCAGGTTCAATATTTCTGGAGGACAATAATTCCGGAATAGTTTGCAATCGCATAAATTTTTTGCTGGTATTTTGGGTTGGATGAAACTTTTATAACAGACGCAAAAAAGTTGGTTTTCATCAGGAAAGAAAGACTTTCCGGATGCTGAACAAGTTTGAAATCAGGACGCAGGAAAAACCTGCGTCCGAATTAATATTTTTTTTGGTAACAATCTAATATAATTGTTTTTTAATTCAATTCTAAACCGCAGACAGAGTAAGTCAAGTTCCTGGAAGGAAGATGTGTTTGAACAAAATGAGCTGTAAGGTGCTGTTATAATAATATTCAATGACCACTCACCCTTGATTGTCCGCCGTTCAAGAATTGAGAATTGTCAGATTTTTACTTTGTGATAATTTTAACTATATACAGGCAGATGATATGTGCCTGATCTGGGAAATATGGAATATCAGCTGCTTATGTTCTTGGATTTGCAAGTTAAAATCAGGATTTTTTGCTTGAGATGTGCGTTGAATTTTTTTATGGGTATTTGTACCGCTTCTTACTGATATTATTTTTTTGTAACTATTCAGCAAGATCGGACAACAAGACCTGGACCCGGGATCCGTCATCCCGGACTTGATCCGGGACCAGGGTTGACGGTTAAAGCAGGCAGCAGCCATTTTCCGTCATTCCGGCGTAAGCCGGAATCCAGAGCGTTTGAATACCCATATGCCGTATGTGGTGAATAATTACATTTTTTTTAATTTAGAGATCATAATTTATGTCCGGAAAAATACTTGTTGTGGATGATGAAGTACATGTCCGTATGCTTCTGGAGCAGACTCTGGAGGATCTGGTGGAGGATTACGGCTTAGAAATAATTACCTCCGGCGATGGCCTGGAAGCTCTGGAATTGATACGCAGTGCAGTGCCTGATCTTGTTTTTCTTGATGTGATGATGCCTCAGATGAATGGCTATGAGGTCTGCAAAGCTGTGTCAAAAGAACCAGAGCTTCAGGATGTCAAGATTGTTCTGCTTACAGCCAAGGGTCAGGATGTTGACCGCAGGCAGGGACTGGAAATGGGTGCTTTTAAATTTATGACCAAACCTTTTGATCCGGATGAAGTGCTGGAGATGTCCAAACGGTTTTTAAACCTTGGATAGTGTCTGTATAATACTTGTTTTATGTCATAGTCCATACTGCAACAGGCGCAAACGCCTCACAGACCATGTGTTGCGTGCTTTTCAGACTGCCCCAAATCTCCCAATTGGATTTGTCGCTGCAAAAAGTTCAAACTCTTACGTATCCTAAATACGCCCCAGTTAAACGGAAGAAGGTTTCACGGGGTAAACTGCGACCTTGAACTTTTTTTGCTCTTTATCCGGCACCCACTTGAGTGGGTATTATCCCGGCATAAGTCTTTATTGGCAACTAAAGT
>JBKHCI010000064.1:0-9207 GCA_046541915.1 Desulfonatronovibrio sp.
TAATTAAGGATCAATTTGCCAGTTAATTGTTGCATTATAATGTCCTTCTGTTTTCAATACTGTTTCGAAGATCACTAAAGATAAACAGCTTTGATCTTTTGATCTTAGTCACAGGTTTTGGTGAATAGATACAGGAATCTGTTTGAAATATACCATTTTTATTCGAACGGTTACAGTCTGGACTTGATGACCATATCCGTAATAGGCCCTCTTGATTTGTCTCCTTTGAGCACCAGATGGGCGTAGTTGTTTAACCCCTTCATCTTTTTTACTATCCAGTTCAGTCCATTATTGAATTCATTGAGATGGGGATTGTCTACCTGCCTGGTATCTCCAAGACAGACGCATTTGACCTTTTCCCCCATCCGGGAAAGCAGCGATCTGATTTCATATCGTGAAAGGTTCTGGGTTTCATCAATAATCACAAAGGAGTTTTCAATGGTCATGCCGCGAACAAAGGTCAAAGGCAGAATTTCAATTTTTTTAGGATTAAGCTTAAGACTTGAATCGTCAGCATCAATAAATATTTTGCCGGCCTTTCTGATATCATGCAGTTTTTGAAGAAGAAGGAGGATATACCTGATATAAGGGGCAATCTTTTCAGAAATATCACCTGGAAGATATCCAAGTTTTGGTCCGATTTCATGTGTGGGTTTGACAATAAGAATTTTGGAATACTGTTTTTTGCTCAGCACAAGTTCCAGGGCCGTGGCCAGGGCAAGGAAAGTTTTGCCGAAACCGGCCTCGCTCTGGATGGTTACCAGATCTATTTCAGGGTTTTGCATCAGCTCCAGAGCCAGATTCTGGTATACTGATCTGGGCGTTATCTTCCAGATATCAAGGGTGTAATTTATGATTTTTTTTCCTGTGACTCCATAAAAAACAGGCTTGCCATTTTCCCAGGAAAAAGAATTTGGTATTGGACTTTCATCTTCATCTCTGAATCCTGTATAAAGCTGTGATTCAGATTCAAAAGGTCTGGAGTGCCTGAATTCCTCGCTGTGAATGTCC
Source organism: Desulfonatronovibrio sp. (assembly GCA_046541915.1). GTDB lineage: Bacteria > Desulfobacterota > Desulfovibrionia > Desulfovibrionales > Desulfonatronovibrionaceae > Desulfonatronovibrio. The sequence goes on from JBKHCI010000064.1 coordinate 1,012, forward strand.
ATCATACTGGCCTGGAGCTGGAATATCTTGTCGTTGGTTACCAGTATGGGTTCCTGGATTTCAGGGTTTGACTTAATCTCAGATAGGATATGATTGTCAGTGATGTCTGTAAGGGAAGTTGACAGACCGTTTTTAGTAATAAACCTGATGTATTTTTTATTTTTCATCAGGTTGTCCACTATACTGGATACGATATGCGACAGTCTGGGCTCTGATTTCAGCTTATTCAGTTCCATAAGTACATGATATGGAACGTAAACATTATTTTCTGAGCCGTTTCTAAGGATGTCGATGCTCTGGGGATTTTCAATCAGAACATTGGTGTCCAGAATATAGTTTTTGCTTTGAGACATGTTTTTCCTCTTTGAAAATGTTTTCAGGTTTTGTAACGGTTCGCCATATTTAACACAAAAGGGGCATCTCTCTCAAAAATCAATCTCAGCATACTGAAAAAGCTGCCGCCTGATTTGCAGCGCCTCTGTTCTCAAGCATTAAAACAGATACCGCTGCCACTTGGGAAGAAAGGGTAATAAGAAAGATGACAGCTCTAAGAGTAACCATGCTGCGCATGAAAAAAAATACAGCCACACCGACCAGGGCAGGCCACATTAAGGACAGGGGAACTTTGCGTATGGTTGGGATAAAGGTTCCTTTCAGGGTGGCTGAGGCTTTATCATAGGTGGAACAGGTGAAGTTTATCTGTTTCATACTGGTGGAAGTAATCAAAAAATCCTGGGCGTGGTAATAGTAGACATTATGTTTAGCCGGCTGTGAATAAGGACTCCTTCAACATGCTTGCAGCCGGAACCTGCAGGGATGTTTCATTACAAAAATTTTTAATTCTTGAATATTTATCTAACAGGAGAAGACGGGATATTCCTCACGCTCTGGTGACAATATTGTGGCTTTTTTGTGCCAGGCGATATATTTAAAGAAAAGAACAAGGCTGGGATGAGTCAGAGAGACAATATGACATTTTGATGCTCATGCCAGTTTGTTTTTTACAGCCTCGTTGTTGCCTGATTGTCACAATTCAATAAATAAAATGACAAAACCGCAGAATATGCTGACATGAATATAGAAGAAATTATTATAGAGTTGACATCCGGCAGTTGAATAAGGACTTTTTCACGCTGCCAAGGCACACATGCTGATGAACATTAACACACAATATTGCCCGGACTTGAATTGAGCGGGCATACTCTCTATCTGATATATGACCTGTAAATCCAATCCTGAATCATCCACTGCCCTGCATAAATCAGGGCTGTCCTGGCGGTTGTTCCTGGCCAGTTGCCGGATATACTGCCGCATTTGGAAAGCATCCTTTTTTCCTCCAAAATCCTGTCCTTCTCCAGGATTCAGGAGATGTCTGATCCTGCTTGTTTTCCTGCCCCTGTTTGGGGTTATACAATTGATTCACTGGTTGTTCCTTGCCCTGGACCGGCTGCTTTTTCCTGAATTTATGAAAATTAATATTGAAAAGCCCCTGTTTATCATGGGTGTTCCCAGAAGCGGAACCACACATCTGCACCGGGTGATGGCCATGGACACCGGACGGTTTACAGTTTTCAGACTGTGGCATGTACTTTTCGCCCCGGCCATCTGCCAGCGCAAGATTATCAAGTTTGCCGGAAAGCTGGACAGATTAACAGGGCGGCCCTGCAAAAAGCTTGTGGACTTTACAGCCAAAGTGCTGACCAGAGACTTGAAGGATATTCATCATCTTTCCCTGGATCAGCCTGAAGAAGATTTTATTCTGCTCATGCCTGTAATGGCCTGTTTTATTTTGATTCCAGCCTTTCCCCAGGCCAGGGATATTTATGATCTGGCCTTTTTTGATCACCGCTTTTCCAGGCGGCACCGCATGGACATTATGAACTTCTACAAATCCATGCTCAAGCGGCACCTTTATTGTGAAGGCCGAAATGCGACTTTGCTTTCCAAAAATGTATCTTTTACTCCCATGCTTTCATCTCTTGAAGAAACTTTTCCTGACGCTGGGATAGTGGCCTGTGTCAGGAACCCCGCCAGAACACTCGCATCACAGGCAAGTTCCATGGAAAAAAGCTGGAAACTGTTTGGCAATAATGCAGATTCGGTGTTCTTTACCCAACTCTGGAAAGAACTAATGGATCATTATTATCAGGTGTTGGCAGAAGCCGTTTCCGGAACGGGCCATGCCCGGATGCAATGCGTGGATATGTCCGCTTTAACCGCGGATCTGTCCGGCACAGTACTGAGGATATATGAAAAGCTGGACATGATCCCGGATGAGAGCTTTATTAAAGCCTTGAAAAGGGAACATGACAGAGCATCTTCTTATTCCAGCAGCCACAGATACGATCTGGCTGAATACGGTTTTGACCCGGAGGATATCCAGCAGACCACCTGCCGGCTCTGGAAAAGGATTAAGGAGTCACCAATATGCCTGAGCAGGGATACCAGAAAGGGGCATGATGTTTTATAAGGCTGCAATGAATAAACAGATTAAGAGAAAAATATCCATCAAGCCGGAACAGCTCAGACTGGCGGTTTTTTCAGATGCTTTCCCTTACCGCAACGGGGTAGGGGCCTATTACTGTGATCTGCTGAAACACCTTGCTCCAAAAATTGAATCCGCGGAGCTTATCTGTCCGGAGCAGGAAGTTCAGCCAGGCCGGCTTAATTTTTCCGTGCCCATGCCTGGAGACAGATCCCAGAGATTGTGCCTGCCCGGGATAAAGCAGACCATGCGTAAAATCAGAAATCTGCGTCCTCATGTAATCATCTCCGCCACTCCTGGCCCTTATGGGATTCTGGGGTTGATTATGGCCCGGAGAACCGGCACGGATTTCTGTTATGGCTACCATACCCGGTATGATCAGTTAACAGGTCTATACTGGAACCGTGTGGCCGGGGCTGTAAGTTCTTTTTTTCTTCAAAGTCTGGACCGTTTTTTTATGCGCAGGGCCAGACTGGTATTTACCAATGGCAAAGACATGGTCAGGATGGCTGAAGCATCCGGAGCCAGCCAGGTCAGGCTGATCGGTACTCCCCTGGACCCTGTGCTTCTTGCTCCTCCGGTTAAAATACCAGGTGAAGACGCCGGGCCAGTGCTTTTTGTGGGCCGCCTGGCGCCGGAAAAAAACATCCGGCAGATTATTGATGCCGCGACTGAACTCCCCAAAATATCCTTTATTATCGCCGGTACCGGACCATTGAGTGAGTATGTTCAGAAAGCGGCAGACAGGCTTTCCAATCTTGAATATGTTGGCTGGGTTGACCGTAAATCCCTGACCAGTATTCTGGATTATCGCTGCCGGATTCTGGTCCTTCCTTCAAAGATGGAGTCTTTTGGTACAGTCGCTGCTGAAGCCATGGCCAGGGAGAGAATGGTCATAGTTTCGGATAAATGCGGGGTGGTAGACTGGCCTGAACTTGCTCCGGGTCTTGAAATCATTAAGACTGGCTCAGGACTGGTTTCTAAAATCAGAGAAATAAGCGCGTTGCCCACACAAGAACGGCAGAGACGGCGTAAAAAAGCCCGGGAATGCTGTCTGTCCTTTGTAAACCGGACGATCACTGACTGGGAGCAGGCTCTTGCTGGAGACAATATATGAAACTTATGGTGAGCATTCACGATGTTCTGCCGGAAACCTTAGACAGGGTAGTGAGAATAACTGAATACATGGACAGCCTGTATCTTGATCCGGCGCCTCTTCTTATCTCACCAGGAGGCGACTGGAACCGGGAACAGCTCAGAACTCTGAAAAAACTTTTCCACAAGGGCCATGAACCTGCAGGACATGGCTGGAATCATCATATATCAGAGTGGGGCGGACTATATCACCGCTTGCACGGGCTGATACTGTCCCGCAATCAGGCTGAACATCTGGCTCTGGACAAAGACAGTCTGAAAAAGATGCTTGCTGACTGCCACGCCTGGTTCGCCATGAACAACCTGCCCGCACCGGAGATGTATGTCCCGCCTGCCTGGGCCATGGGCGACCTGGACCGCAAAGACCTCAACTTTCTTCCTTTCCGCTGGTATGAAACCCTTTCAGGTCTTTACGACAGTGCTGCAGACAGATTTTATCCTCTCCCTTTGACCGGATTTCAGGCTGATACCACAAGCAGGAAGATATTTCTAAAGATATTCAACCGGATCAATCTCTGGATGGGAAGATTCAGATCAGTTGCTGTAAGGGTGGCGGTTCATCCGCGTGATTTTGAGCTCGGGCTCGCTGACCAGCTTGAGGCAATTATCTCGGACAAAGATATTAAAGGCTGTAAAGTCTAGAATACACGCAACTGTGCACCATCGTTGCCGGCCTGCCAGGGAATAGTCGCGGTTAAAGCAAGATATGACAAGATCAGGAGATTAGCTGGAGACACTTGTTGCACGCCTCTGCGAAGTTGATCCCTCCGGAAACTTCATAAACAGGACAGTCTGAAAACATATCCACGTACATCCCGGGCTGAAATACCAGGGACTTTGTTTCAGAACCTGAAGCATAAAAAAGTCCTGGTGATTTCATGATTGTTTCCAGAAGATCAGGACGTCGGCTCAGATCAATCCTGTTAAAAACGGTTGGGTCCAAAGTACGGTGCCAGTTGAGGATAACCAGGCCAGATACATATCCCTGGAGTTTAAACCTGTCCGGCCCAAAACACTTATCCAGGTAAACATCGTATTTGCATTCCAGGTCCCAGATTTCATGAGGTTTTATTTTTTTGAATCTTATTTTTTCTTCCTGGCTCAGCATGGGAAAGAGCTTGGGATTGTTCAGAATGGTACCGGGGTTTACCCTGGGTAATTTGGGTACTCCGTACATGAACAGACCAGAGTCTTTTTTTGTGACCATCAGCCGGTCATTGCTGATAAAGGTCATATCCTTGTTCATCAGGTGAAGGGCCAGAGTAGATTTGCCCCTGCCGGAAAATCCAGCCAGGATCAGCCCCCGGCCCTTATTGTCAACCGCGGCCGCGTGACAGAGCAGACATCCCTGGTCAAGTTTCCACTGAATAAACCTGTTGTTAATGAAGTTAATCACCTGGTTGTCGTTTTCAGTACATGGACCAAAGGCCAGGTTGGTCTCAGCGTTGAAGTAAAAGAGCATATCAGTAAGTTTTTTTCGAATCAGTCTGCCTGAATCAAGGTCAATGAACTGTTCCTTAACCCTTGTCTTTCCAGGTTCAGGCTTCTTATCCTTCAGCTTATCCCCGATTGTGAAGGAAGGTGAATCCAGGGCCTTAATTTTAATATGGCATGTCTGGTTTTCATGGGTGATGAACGGGCTGAAATATGTTTCAAGTTTTTTTCTGAGTTGTGAAGAATTGGTCTCAAACCTGATTATGCAGTCATCAAGAGAAAGGAATATACGTTGTGATGCGGCAGTATTTTTTAACAGGTTCCTGATTTGTCTTTCCAGGCATTCATTTACTAAGTCCATGGAATTTACTCCGCGCTATGAGTTGAAGGTAGATTTGTCAAGGCGACAGCGTGAATCTGCTGGCCATGATTTTATTGAATATCAGAGTGAACCGTTTTCAGGCATCAGGCAAGGAAGAAAAGCAGACCACAAAATAAAATTGATTTTTTAAGTTTCAGGCGCTTTGGCCGTACATGGACCATGTTTCATCAAAGGCGTGTTCAAAAGACCTTCCTTCCATATATGTCCTGGCTTCTTGTCCCATCCTCCGCATTTTTTCAGGATCTGAAATCAGAGAATATACTGCATCCAGCAGGGCCTGGCTGCTGTCAGCCTGGATTACCAGACCGGTCCTGTCGGCTATAATATTTTCCATGGGACCGCCCTGGTCAGTGACTATGGCTGGAATGCCTGAAGCCTGGGCTTCCAGAACAACATTGCCGAAAGTATCAGTTGCACTGGGAAAGATAAACAGATCAGATGAGGCAAAGGCCTGGGTCAGTTCTTCGTCCTGGAGGTATCCGGCAAAAGTTGCCGGGTAACCTTTAAGGCTGGATTCCATTTCCTGGCGGTAAGGTCCGTCTCCCACCACAACAAGGTGAACATTCCCGGCATAGCCGCAGAGTTCTTTGAATGCCTTTTCCAAAAGGTCCATGTTTTTTTCTTTGGAAACCCGTCCCACATACAGAAGCTTGAACTCTGTGCCTATTTTATATTTTTTTTCAAAAAAACCATTGCGTTTGGCAGGAGTGAATCTTTCAGTGTCCACCCCCCGGGGGTAGACCTTGAGCTTTTCAGCGGAAATACCTTTTGCTGCCAGTTCTTCCAGCGTACTGTTGGAAGGGACGAAAACCGTATCCATCTGGTTGTAATACCAGATCATGTATTTCCACATGAGCAGCTCAAGGGCGTAGTCTCCTGTAAGGCAGGCTGTATATTGGGGTAAAGACGTGTGGTATGTGCCGAATATGGGCAGTTTGAGAAGTCTGGAGACACCAAGAGCGGCCAGTCCGATGGGACCAGGGGTGGCCGTGTGAATATGCGTAATATTTTGATCAAAACAATAATTGATCATTTCCAGAAAAGGGGGGTAAAAGAGCTTGATTTCCGGATACTCAGGAAGTTCAAATACTCCTATGGGATTAAAATTTTTAACCCGGGGCTGCTCAATAACATTCTCTTCTTCCGGTTTACAGGTAATGATGGTCATGTCTTTTTGTGAGCGCTGGGCTGTTGCTGACTGCTGCTGCAGGGTCAAAGCCACTCCGTTTACTTCATAATAAGTATCTGTGAAATGGGCCAGTCTGATATCAGGGGTTATGCTTTTTATTTTCTTGTACTGATCGAATTTCCGGGTGAATTCTCTGGATAACCGGCGATCCTGGTTAAACATGCTGTAGGCGATAAAATAGGGCGAGAGCATGGTGTACAGACTCCCCGCTGAACCCAGGGTCTGAAAAATATTCATAAATCCCGAGGAAGATATCTGCATGAGCAATTGTTCCATGGAATGAGCCAAAACTTTGTTGCTGACCTTGTCCGCAAATCTGTACCATTTGGCTCCCATATGTTCATAAGGGTTAACCGATGCCCTGATCAGCTTTTCGATTTCAGGATCCGTGCGGATGAGCTTTTCAGTTTCCCTGCTTAAAACCTGGTGCAGGGCCTTGGCGCTCGTTTTTGGTTTTCTTTTTGAGTTGATGAAGGAGATTATGGAACCAGCCAGGTTTCTTTGGTGCTTTTGTCCGGGATTAAGAGCCTTGTCCATAAATTGCAGGAAATTGTCTTTGCGGGCCAGTTTTCCAAGATTAAATTTACTTCTGCAGAACTGATATCCAATGGAATAGAGATTGTGAGCCATGGTCCTGGGAGTGGATGCCGGACCTTTTGCCGTGGAAGAGCCGGAGTAAATCAGACCAAGAAAAGATTTAATGTCGTGTGCCCCTGCAACTTCGGTGAACATCCGGCCGATATTCTGAGAGCTGTGATCATCAGAACCACCGGTAATTCCTTTTTTCCAGGGCTTTGTTCCGTGTGCACTGATATTGTGTTTATTCTGAAGATAATCAATATCTTTTGGGCCAAGGAGGCTGAGGATATAATTCAGGCTTGTATTCAGGGTTTCGTCCCTGGATCCGTTGCATTCGAAATTTTTAAAGAGCAGCAGGAGTTTCTCAAAATTAGTGAAGCTTAATTTTCCGTTGATGGAAAAAAGGGGATGTGCCACTACATTAACAATATTATGCATATTGAGATATTCCACCAGTTCATAAATATCCTGTCTGATTTGCTGTATATCATCATGCTGACTTTGCGTAATATTATAAGCCAGAACATGGATCTTGCACTTGTCTTCGGGAAAGTATGTAGTTATTTCTTCGCTTATGAATACATTTTTGTGGTGCGCGATATCCAGACAGCCGTCAATACAGTTGTGATCAGTAATGGTAACAAAATCCATACCTTTTTCCAAAAGTCTTTTATGGATGAAAGCCGGTTCAGTATAACTTTCAGAACATCCCATCTTCTTGAGTACCCATTGTGACGGTTTACTGGAATATCTGGAATGAACGTGCATATCCACACGGGTAAAATTTTTCATGGAAGTCCTCCTTTTTACCTCTGTCTTTTACTGTTTTACCTCTGTCTTTTACTGTAATACCTGAATCCGTGAAGCTGGTATCTTCGAACTTATTGCTTATGCAGGTTTCAGGGTTTGACAATACTGCCGCAAACTGTCTGAGCGACTTAGGCGGACTTAATCAAAATCCTTTAACCATCT
>JBKHCI010000009.1:0-32163 GCA_046541915.1 Desulfonatronovibrio sp.
CGCCTGCAGCTGCGGCGCATAGACGGGCCTGGTTGTTGTTCATGTTTTCAGCTGACCATTAATGTTGGACTCATAATTTCTTATGCCGGCCAGGATATCCACGGAATTCTGTTCAACCTGGACATATTCCTGTTCACTCATGCCCGCGCCCAGGGCCACGCTTTTGCGAAAATTCTGGTCCACAAGATCTCCTGGCGCGTGGGCGTCATTATTGATGACCAGTGCGGCGCGGTTTTGCCTGGCCAGCTTAAGCACGTGACCATTGGTCAGACTGTGGCCTTTTCTGGTGGTTATCTCCAGATATATATTCTTCTCAGCTGCCAGGGCAGCATCCTGAGCAGTGATGAGCCCAGGGTGGGCCAGGATGTCCACTCCGGCCATAATGGCGGCATGGTTTGTACCTGATGCCACCGGCTCGACTATTGTTTCTCCGTGAGCCAGAACAATCTGGGCTCCCAGGCTTCTTGCCTTTTTCACCAGATCCGGGATTAGAGGAGGCGGGACATGGGTAAGCTCCACACCGGCCAGAAGTTCAATGTCCAGGTACAGGGAGTAGTCATGAACCATTTTGAGCAGGCTGTTGACAGTGTGATCAATATTTGAATGATCCACGTGATCGGTAAAAGCCACGGCCTTATAGCCGGCCTTCCTGGCTCTTCTGGCGAGTTCAGCAGGGATAAGCTCACCATCGCTGTAAACTGTATGCATGTGCAGATCTATCAACCGTTACTCCTGTGCGTTAATAGGGCTGTGAATAAAAGACAAGGACGTCGTAAACCTGTCTGGACCAGTAAGACAATATTACATTTTGTATCCGGTGTCATCCACCCTGAATTTCTCAAGGATTTCGGTCCATTTCTGGTTCTCCTCATCTGTTAATACTACCTGGTAATCGCCTTCCTGTTCCTGCATGATCTTCTCGAGTATTTCTTTGTTGACCAGGATGGGAACTTTGGCCCGGACTGCCATGGCAATGGCGTCCGACGGTCTGCTGTCAATACGCAGTTCCCTGTCTCCCTGATGCAGGGCCAGGATGGCATAATAGGTCGAATCCTTTATTTCGCTGACCTCTACGTGAAGGAGTTCCGCCCCGAGCCTGTTAAGGGTATCCAGAAAAAGATCATGGGTCATGGGTCTGGGCATGGTCATGCCTTTGAGGGGCATGGAGATGGCCATGGCTTCCAGGGCTCCAATCCATATGGGCAGAATATATTTGTCCTCACTGTCCTTGAGGATTACCAGCGGCATATTTGTTTTTTCGTCTATAGCCAGGCCGAATATTTCCATTTTTATCATCATTTTGTCACCTCTCCTTCCAGGGAATGTTTTTTGGACCGGGTGAAATGAACGTGGAAAATGCTGCCGGTTAAGTCTTCCGGCGTATTAAAGTCAATGTTTACAACCCGGCCCCCGGAATCCCTGCCTTTCCAGGACCAGACTCCTTTTTTCCGCCTTTTACTGGGACCTTCAATAAGCACCTGATCATTGGTTCCGATCTTTGCGGCCAGTCTTTTTGCGGTCCACTCTTCCTGTAATTTCTGCAGGATGTCCAGCCTGAAGGATTTTACTTCCTCGGGGATCTTCTGGCTCATGAGAGTAGAACGTACACCGGGGCGATCAGAATATTTAAAAGAAAAGCTGGAATCAAACCCCACTATATTCATAATATCAAGGGTTTCCTGAAAATCAGCCTCAGTCTCACCGGGGAAGCCCACTATAAGATCTGTGGTCAAAGTTATGTCATGACGGACCTTTCTTAATCTCTGGACCAGTTCCAGATACTTTTCCCGGGTATACCGACGTCCCATACTCTTTAGTATTTTATTGGAGCCGGACTGCAGAGGCAGATGGAGATGCGGGCAAAGCGTCTGGAGCTCTGCGTAGGCATCTATGACTTCCGTGCTCATGTCCTTGGGATGAGAGGTGGTGAAACGAAGCCGCTTCAGTCCCGGCAAAGCGTCAATCTCTCTTAAAAGGTCAGCAAAGGAGATGTCTTTGCCGTGTTTGTCCAGACCATAGCTGTTCACGTTCTGACCCAAGAGGGTAATTTCTCTGACTCCAAGTTCTATGAGTTTACGGCACTCTCTGATAATATCCGGTGATGAACGGGATTTTTGTCTGCCCCTGGTATAAGGTACTACGCAATAAGCGCAAAAATTATCACAACCCTGCATTATGTTTACAAAAGCCTGAGGAGGCATTTTGTCTGGCCAGTCTTCTTTTCTTTCAGGATAATGGTCCTGGAATTCCAAAAGGCTTATCTTCAGGTTCTGGTCCTGCTCCAGGCGCTGCAGAGCGCCTGGAACCATTGCCAGGCCATCAGGGCCGAAAACCAGCCGGACAAATGGAAAGCGCTCGAAAAAGTCTTTTCCTGCCTGCTGGGCAACGCAGCCACCCACACAGGCGAATACCCGGGGGTTTTTTTCATGAAAGACTTTGAGTCTTCCCAGCAGGCTGTATACCTTCTGCTCAGGTTTTTCCCGGACACTGCAGGTGTTGACAATAAAGAGATCAGCTTCATCCTCATTATATGTCTGAGCAAAACCCTGCGCGTTCAGGCTGCGCTCAAGCCAGCTGGAATCAGATACATTCATCTGGCAGCCAAAGGTTTGGATATGGTATTTCATTATTAAAAAAGTAACCTGTCAGGAAGAAGAGTCAATACGGCATGGCTCAGGTTAAAAAATTATTCAGAATGTACTGCATGGCCTGGTCCACAGCCTGGTCCAGGGTCAGATTATCATTCTTAATGGTCAGCTCGGCATTGGGATCCTTTTCAAAGGGCACGTCCACCCCAATGACCTGGCCAAGCCCGGGGAAGTCTTTTCCTGTCCGCTTTCTTTCCTGGGCCTTTTTATAAAGATCAGCCATGACCAGGCCTTCAGGTCTCTGACTTTCCCGCTTCATGGCGGTTTCCAGGGAACAGTCTATATGAATTTCAGCGAAGTTATCTATAAGGCTTCTGGCCAGATCGCGCATTGATTTTTTGGGAGCAGTGGCATCCATGATCACAAAAAGCCCTTTCCCGGCCAGTTGAGCAGCTTCCCTGGCAAACATCGAGTATGCCTGTTCTCTTTCGCTGCTGGAGTAATCCGGTTCAGGAAAATAGACTTTGCGTCGCTTGTCCATCTGTAAATAATGGATGTTCACACCCTGATCTTTCAGTTTTTGGGAGACTTTTCTGCTGATGCTGCTTTTGCCTGAACCGGGCAGTCCGGTGAACCAGACTGCCGGGCCCGAGGCAGGTGATTTTGTCATAATAATCCTGATTTTATTGTATCTGTTCACCATATTTTTTATCCTGGAGCCAATCCTGTTTTCTTTGTTGCAAAACTCCCTGTCGCGGTTCCGTAAGACAAAACCATTTTATTTTTGGTTTGCAAAGCAAGTACTGGTTTTGTCTAACGGAACCGTCGCCGGTCAAACATTGCAACATTGCGAAACCAGGACAGGCTCCAGTCTTTTGAGGTGAATTATAAATTGTGCTGAATAGTTACATTTTATTTTGCGGTTAAATACATAAGATTTTGCCCTGACAATCATCCTGCCAGATATTTATTAAGATTTTTGTAGTCAAAAACGTCATCTTCCAGGATGTTTTCCAGGAACCTGAACAGGGCCTGCCTTACTTCCTGGGGATGACCCGGATACCACTCAGGCGAAGCAATGACCAGGCCCCTGAAGACATAAAAAGGCGCGATGACTTTCAGTATTTCAAGGTCATTGGTTTTTTCCAGATATGTATCCCAGAGAGTACGGTAAAGTTTTTCAAAATCGCCCGAAAGGCTGGGGCCGGAATATAGAGAATAAAGCAGATAATTGCAGGTCATGGTGGAAACATCGTCCGCGGGTTCTCCCCATTGGCCGCGGCTTCTGTCCAGCACAGAAAAATCACCGTCTTTCCTGACTAGAACGTTCCAGGGATGGAAATCACCGTGTACCTCGCTTAAGCGGTGGGAGTATTTTTTCAGCTTCCAGCGCCATTTAATAAGTTTCTGCTCCAGACGAATTATTCTGTCTTCGGGAAAATGTTCGTATGGACAGGGATAAGCGTCAATGATCCCGAAAATGCATTCTGAATCGCCTATAAGCTGCCGTATCCTTCTTTCATACAGGTCAGGCCGGGAGCTTTTTTTACTGGAGTGAATATCTGCCAGCCACAGAGCAAAACCCCGGGCCATTCCAACATCGCTGTCCAGAAGATGGTTGTTTTTGATTCTTTCCAGATCCAGAAAATAATCGCTGCCTTCAACTTTTTCATTAACAATAAAGAACTCATTGATGTCCTTGACCGGAATCAAAGTTCCGGACTGATCTATGTATCCAAGACCCAGAGGGGTGACGTGTTTTTTCATCAATCCTCCGGTCTCGTACTGAAACATAAGAATGGCAGCCCGGTCCCAGTAGTATTGATGACCGTAGCGGTCGCCTTTCATGGCTGAAAGTACGGCCTGGACAGGTTTGCCATCCTGTTTGTAATTGACCAGCATGGGCTTGCCGTACCCGAAATCCTTCATGCCCTGTTCATCCAGGGAACCGATTTCCCCAATTCCGGTAAGTTCGATTTTGCCGGGCAAAATCGATTTTAAATAAGTTTCCAGATTTTCAAGCTTCATATCAAACATAAAGTATACCTCTGCAGTTCTGCGGCAAGCTGTCGCTTGCGCGGCAGACGGTTTAAAGATTTGCAGGTAAATTGCAGCCAATTCAAGCCTTGTCAGTCAAAAATCGTCTTTAACAGCTTGATTTATGGTTCTGTTTGCGCGTCATTCCGGGAAAAGCCCGAAACCAGTGCTTTTTAAGCAGGGTAAGAAACTGGACGCCGGATCAAGTCCGGTATGACGGGTATAATTTTTGACTGTCAAGATCAAATATATATCGCCAAAAATCAGCCGGAAAATCAGGGACCGGTTTCCTGATCAATCCATTGCAGGAATTCAGGGTTGCCTCCCTGGACAGGGAGAAAGATCACACAGGGACATTCATAGCTGTGAATCTCCATGACCTGTTCCAGAAACCTGTCCTTGAGCTTTTCAGTGGTTTTGGCGATAATAACTGTTTCGTGGGCCTTTTCCACCCGGCCCTTCCACATATACATGGACTGCATGCCGGAAAACACGTTGACACACGCGGCAAGACCTTTTTCAACCAGAACTGCGCCAATTTTTTCCGCTTCAGCTGTATCCGCGGCTGTTATATAAGCAAACAAGTAAGACATAACCGCTCCTGGATATTTTTTTCAGCTTATTTCTGAACTCAATATTTTATAAACAGGCAGACCGGTTTACCGGCTGAGATATTCAATCAGAATTTCTTTTTCATCAGGGGTAACGCTGGCTCCTATACCCATCATCCGGTCCACGGTTTCAGTCCAGTCTTCATGGTCTTTATCCGCTTCCTTTATTCTTTCCAGGTCATGGCACTTCATGCACCGAAGGGTCATGATTCTTTCGCCGTCTTCCTGATCCTGGGCTTGAATTATGGTTCCCATGGAAAAAACAATCATTGTCGAGATACATGTGATAAAAATTAAAGCCCTTCTCATTATCATTCTCCTGAGTTAAATTTTGCCGGCAACGCAAGGTTGCTGACTACATCCTGCGGCCAAAGCAGTTTTCAGTTTTGTGACTGACCATAAAAGGAGGATGGATATCATAAAGTCACAGCCATTAAGAGGTGTGATCTCCTGGTCAGCAAGAGAGCTTAATTTATTTGCACAGGGCACGCAACCGGTTCATTTCAGGGCATAACCACAGGCTTCTAAGGCCAGTTGGAGAACAGCAGAAAACCAGCTGAAATGGCAGTTATTCCCAGGATCAGGGAGATGTAGGCTTTTTTGATTCGCAGGGCTGCCAGCGCACTCAATGAGGCGGTCAGCAGCAGGTGAGACCATGACAGGTCATTATTCACGGGCAGATAAACATGAATTATATTCAGCAGCAGGACAAGGGTGTATATTCCTGTTGTGCCAAGTACAAGATAAATCAGCAGCAGATGTAGAACCGAAGCTTTTATCATTGCCCCGGGCCTGTAATTGTCCCCGGTTTTCCTGCTCTGCTGCAGAATTATATTATAATTTCTGTTTTGCGCGGTACGCTGCGTTCCTTCGAGCCAGGAAGACAAAAATGCCAGGGGAATGGTCGCCACCATGACCGGGAAAATCTGAGAAGCTGGTTCCAGAGCGAATATCTCAACAAGAATTACTGTTGCCACTACACAGAATATCGCGTTGGGGGGAATAAAAGTGCCGGCCGGGATAATATCTATCCAGAGCAGTTCAAAAAAAGCCGCGATATACATGACAGGAAAAACTTCCCCGGTGAGCAGGGCGATAAAAAATCCGACTACAATGGGTCGTTCAATAAGGCCGATATTAATGGAGAATCGGCTCAGGGAAAATAAGGCAAAAAAAAACCGCCGGCCATTACAGCCCAGTGAGTACTCAAAGCCTGTAGATTTACCATTCATCCACCTGAATCTGTTTATAGGGTACGCACCTGAAATCGAGGTCCACCCCTTTTCTGCTGAAATAGTTCAGGCATGTCCGGTCTTCCCGGCTCAGGGCGACGTGGGAGCATATCTGTTTTTTTCCTGGCGCGTAATGCAGGTTGCCGATATTCAATGAATTGAAGGCCAGTCCGTGTTCAAAAGCCTGTCTGGCATCAGCGCATCTGGAAAAGAGTATAAATACCGAGGTCAGGTGATCATCAAATCTGTGACGCACCAGGTCAGCGGCTTCGCTGACCTGGCTGAAAAGGATTTCAATCCCGTCGGGCACAGCCAGCCCCATTATCTCCTGCCGGACAGGATCCGCGGCCAGTTCATCGTTTATCACCAGCAGGGTGCTGGTCCTGGTGAATGGAATCCATGTTTCTATGACCTGTCCATGGATAAGGCGATTGTCAATGCGTACCCAAAACATACTCTTGGTCAGACCTTTTTTTGCGAACCCGGAGCCGGTCTTTTGAGAACATCTCCGGCCACCAGAATTCCCTGCTTGCCGGCTGTCTTGATTTCCTGGGCCAGTTGTTCCAGGTTTTTGTCCCTGCCTCCCAGAGCCTTGAGCACCATGGGCAGATTAACCCCGGTTATGACTTCTGTCTGGGCGTGGCTTAAAAGAGAAAGACTGATATTGGTGGGAGTTCCTCCGAACATGTCTGTCAATATCAGTACTCCGTGGCCGGTATCCATTTTTTTGACCGTCTTTTGAAGTTCGTCAATGATTTCATTCATGGGCCGGGATACATCTATGCCCAGGGCGGTACAGTTCTCATTTTGGCCTAAGATCATA
Organism: Desulfonatronovibrio sp.; assembly: GCA_046541915.1. Classification (GTDB taxonomy): domain Bacteria; phylum Desulfobacterota; class Desulfovibrionia; order Desulfovibrionales; family Desulfonatronovibrionaceae; genus Desulfonatronovibrio. Next base: position 7,292 of record JBKHCI010000009.1, read on the forward strand.
GTGGCCGCGTCAAGGAGACTTTTCCCAAAATTGCCATGTGTAACCAGAATTATTCCGAGCATAAATTTATTTTGCTGTTGTTTGCTGATTAAAGGTTAACCCAGGTTGAGATGCCGGTGTTCTGTTGAAACAAGATATCCTTTATCCTTAAGAAAAGCGGCCATATTTTCAACCACTGCCACTGACCTGTGCCGGCCTCCAGTGCATCCAAAAGCAAGGGTCAGCCTGTATCTGCCTTCATTTACAATCAAAGGAATGAGGAAGGCAAGATAGTCCTGAGTCCGGGCGATAAAGTCCGATCCAGGACTGCCAGCCAGGACATAATTTATAATGGCCGGGTCCTGCCCTGACAATTCACTCAGGTTCGGATCAAAATAAGGATTAGGCAAAAACCTCAGGTCCAGAACCATGTCCGCTTCAGAAGGGACGCCATACTTGAAACCAAAAGAAACAAGATGGATCCTCATACCTGAGAAGGACTGACCGAAACATTCCCATTTTTCCTGGATGACCCGTCTCAGATCATGAATGGAGAACCCAGAGGTGTCAATGACCAAATGGGCGTCAGAACGAAGCACTGTCAGGATCTCTTTTTCCTGCGCCAGGGCCTGTTCCAGCCCCTGGCGCAGGGATTCCAGCGGGTGTGGTCGCCTTGTTGTGGCATACCTGCGCACCAGAGTATTTTCTGATGCTTCCAGGAATATAATCTGCAGGCAGATATTGGATTCTCTGAGTTTATGTCTGACTTTCTGCCATTCTGAGGCAAAATCGGTCTGCCGCAAGTCCATGCCCAGGGCAAGTCCCCGGTAACTCCTGGGGTTTTCACGCGCGAACAGGTTCAGCACTGAAGGAACCAGGGTAACAGGCAGGCCATCCACAGTAAAAAATCCCAGATCTTCAAACACATTGAGGGCTGTGCTTTTTCCGGCTCCGGAAAGACCAGTGACAATAATCAGGGGATAACAGCGTTCCTGGCCCGGTTTGTTCCCGGGGGCTGCATTGTTCAGGTGCTGGTTATCAGATCCCATAGCTCTTCTCTATTCTCAGCGTACATAAAGGATTCCTTGAAAGAGGGATCCTGAAGCAGTCTTGAAATATAGGCCAGGACTTTAAGGTGCTTGCCCGCGCTTTTTTCCGGAGCCAGGACCAGGAAAAAGATGTGAGCCGGCTTGTGGTCCAGAGTCGCAAAGTCAAGACCTTCTATGCTTCTGCCCACCGCAATAAGTACCTGATCCAGTCCCTCAATTTTCCCGTGAGGTATGGCTACTCCATCGCCAATTCCGGTTGTGCCCAGATTTTCCCGGGTAAGAAGAACTTCAAAGACATTATCCCGTGCAAGAGACGGGTGTTTACTTACCAGAGGGTCAATAAGTTCAGCCAGGACCTCGTTTTTTGTCCTGGCTGAAAGCTTGGGCATTATCTGATCTTTATGAATGTATTGAGCTAGATTCATATGTTTATTCTTTACATGCCCGGATCAATAAAGCCGAAGTCTCCATTTTTTCTCCGGTAAACCACGTTGATGCGGTCTGTATCAGCATTGCGAAAGACCAGGAATTCAAAATTCAGTGACTCCAGCTGCATTGCAGCTTCCTCCAGCCCCATGGGTTTGGGTTCATACTGGTCAGTGGCCACAATTCTGGGCTCTCTTGTGCCGCTTTCAACGGGTCCGAAATTAATAATATCCATGCGGACCTGTTTTTCCTGAGTTTTTTTCTTTTTGTCCTTTATCTTTTCACGCTGCTTTCTAAGCTGGGCTTCAAGCTTGTCCAGGCTTAAATCCACAGTGGAATACATATCCTCTGTTTCTTCAGTGGCAGATATGTGCATGTCCTTGGCTGTAAGGATTACCTCGGCGCGGTGCCTGAATTTTTCAACTTCAAGATTTACCTGGAGCTCAGCTGCGTCATTATCGTGCAGATACTTGGAAAGTTTTTCATATCTTTCCCGCGCATATTTTTTCAGGTGCTCAGAAGGCTCAAAACTCTTGAAATTGAATTTGATCTTCATGCGAATCCTCCTTTGAGATGTGGAATTAGTAAAATCAGAAAAATTTCTTTCTTCTGGATGATGATGGAATTTGCAGGGCGGCCCTGTATTTTGCCACTGTTCTTCTGGCGATGTTCACTTCCAGCTTTTTCTTCAGGCTGGCAGCTATGGCCTCATCGCTCAGGGGTTTTTGGGGGTTTTCTTCAGCCACCATCTTCTTGATGGCGTCCTTGACACTTTCAGAACCCACTGAACCGCCGCTGTCCATTGTCAGGGCGCTATTGAAAAAGAATTTCAGCTCAAAAACTCCAAAGGGCGTGGATACATATTTATTGGTGGTAATACGGCTGACAGTTGATTCGTGCATGGCGATATCTTCTGCTACCTCTTTGAGAATCAGGGGTTTTAATTTGCTGACGCCCTGCTCGAAAAAGTCTCTTTGAAATTTCAGAATGCTTTCCATGACTTTATATAGAGTTCTCTGGCGCTGATGCAGGCTTTTCATGAGCCATACGGCTGAGCGGGTTTTTTCCTGAATATATTCATTATCATCTTTATGGTTGTTTTTCAGGTTCAGGTCCTGATAAAGAGTGCTCAATTGAATAGCTGGAATGCCGTCATCATTAAGGACAACCGCAAAATCGTCTTCAAATTTGTACACATAGATGTCCGGACTGACGTAAACAATATCACCTGTTCCATAACTTGAACCCGGGTAGGGATCAAGACTTTGCAGGAGTTCGATGTATTCTTTCAATAATTCTTTGCTGATCTTGAATTTTTTTAGCAGAGGTCCCAGCCTGTTTTTTTCGATATCTTCCAGATGCTGGGTGACCAGTTCTTTTAAAATAGGATCGGTTTCGTTAAGGGCCTTTAGTTGAATTAGCAGGCAATCTTTGAGGTCACGGGCAGCTATGCCCACGGGGTCGAAATGCTGGATTTTCTCCAGAATACTTTCCACGGCCGGCTGGGAAACAGAACAAATCCGGGCCAGTTCTTCTGTGGTGGCTTTAAGATATCCCTTGGAGTCGATGTTGCCGATAATTTCCTCTCCGATCATTAATTCCTGGTCAGTAAAGTCCTGAAGGTGCAATTGCCACAGCAAATGGCCGTCAAGAGAGGGTTTGGAGGAATACCTGGCCTCATAGCTTTGCATCTCTTCCGGAACTTCCCATTCCCGCGAACCGGCCTGCCTGGAGGTGCTGGAAAAGTGTCCCAGATAATCTTCCCAGTCAGCATTGTTGACCATTTCCTTTTCTTCGCTGGTCAGTCTGGAAATCTGCTCCTGGTCGTTAAGGATGTCCCTTTCCTTTTCTTCGTCAGCTAAAGCCTGCTTTTCCTCCAGTATTGGATTTTCAAGAAGCTCCTGCTGAACCACTTCCAGGAGTTCAAGTCTGGATAACTGCAGCAGCTTGATGGCCTGCTGAAGCTGCGGCGTCATCACCAACTGCTGGGTAAGTTTGAGATTTTGTCTCAGTTCCAGAGCCATGCTTAAATGCCGTTATGTTGGTCAGAGTTAAGGATCATGATAAAAACCATAAAGGATAAAACCGTGTTAGACAAGGTTAAAAAAGTTATTTTAGTGTTTACAGCATTGAGTCTATCTGGCTGCCCTAAATCTCCTGACTGGCTTTTTCACTACAAAAAGCTCAAATTCTTACGCATCCTGAATCTGCTTCTGCCTTGAATTTTTTTGCTTCTTGCCCTTGAAATTTTTGAACAGCAAGCTGTTTAATGGTTTTTTCACGCTGTTATGGTAACCAAAAATCAGCCTACAGGCGAAAAGATTCACCCAGATAAACAGATCTGGCCCTGGTATCCGCTATTATTTCCGAAGGGGTTCCGTCCAGGATTACCTGACCGTCGTAAACAATGGAGGCCCGGTCGCAGATCTTAAGAGTCTCCCTGACATTGTGATCTGAAATGAGAATACCGATATTTTTTTCTTTAAGCTGCAGGATGATCTTTTGAATATCATCCACTGCTATGGGATCGATGCCGGCAAAAGGTTCGTCCAGGAGGATGAATTTCGGATTTTTTATCAGGGCCCGGGCTATTTCCAGCCGTCTGCGTTCTCCTCCGGATAGTAAAGAGGCTTTCTGATGGGCCAATCTGGATATGCCAAGTTCTTTCATCAGTTCTTCAGCCCTTTTTTTCTGTTCCCGCCTGGATTTTTCAGTGTATTCCAGGATAAGCATCAAGTTGTCAAAAACACTCAATTTTCTGAAGATTGAGCTTTCCTGGGGTAAATAACTGATTCCCAGGGCAGCCCTTCTGGGTAAAGAAAGCCCGGTTATATCAACTCCGTCAAAAACCACGCTGCCCTTGCTTGGAGAGACAATCCCCACAAGCATATAAAAGGTTGTGGTTTTTCCCGCACCGTTGGGACCTAAAAGCCCCGAGATCTGGCCTTGCCGGATATCCAGGGAAATCCCCTTGACCACTAGCCTTTTGCTGTATTGCTTATATACGTCAACCGCTTGAAAGTTATTCACGGGCATAATTATTCCTGGCTTTCCTCATCAGAGTGGAAGATTACCCTGACCCGTTTGTCAGTACTGCCCAGGACCTCGGAAGAGTTGTCTTTCATGTTCAGGACAATGGTTTCGCCTTCAACACTGTTCTGACCTTCAACCAGCCTGGGGTTTTTTTCGAGCCTGGCCACGCCGGTCTGCGGGTAATAAGTAAGCAGGTCGCTGAAGCCTTCTCTTTGTTCGCTCTGGATACGAACCTGGTCTGATGCTACAATTTTTTCGATATTTTCCTGCTGATCGCCAGCGTCCTCCACCTGTTCCTGTTTAAGGAAAACCTGGAGTTCATCAGACCACAGCTCAAAATCAGGTCTGACAACATGAACATTTCCCGAAAAAATTACAATATTGTCTTGTCTGGAATATGTCATTTTGTCTGAAACAATATCAGTAGAGCCGCCCAAGTCTTCCTGTGCACCCAATGATATTGGACCGGAAAAAAAGACAAACATTAGAATTAAAAAAGTCGCGTATATCTTTTTCATAAAAAATCCTTTCCGCTAAAAATCCTGTCTGGGCAGTTGCTTGCCTGATACCCTGAACCTGGCCTATGAGCAGGCTGTCTGTAAAAAATACTTTTCATGGACTCAGCTGGTATAATACGCAGCATAACCCGGCATGCTGCGTATTGTTTAGGATACTGGACTTAATTTTGCAAGCGGGAAACCCTGATCCGGATCAGTTAAGTCTGGTTTTAACTCCACCAACAGCTGTTATCCGGTTATTGTCCAGGTTAATCCTGGCTTCAGGACTATTAACCATGACCCCTTTGCCGCTGAAGATTACATTACCCTCAAGAAGCACGAACCCGTTATCCCCCTTGTAAGTTGCTTTTTCCGAATTTACTTTTATTCCGTTTTGTTCAGCCTGCACGTCCGGCCAGAGATGAACGATGCCTTCCTTTTGAAAGGCTTTTCCCTGAGAAGCGCTGACCACCAGAGGATCGGAATCATCCTGGTTGTGATAAGTAATAACCGGATTATCCAGGGTAAATACTTCCTGATCTTTTAGAAATCCCGCATTGTCAGATGCCAGTTCCCATCGGCTTTTGTCCTCTCGTCCCTGGATCAGATTGAAATCTCTGATGTTCATATCCATTTCCATTTCCTGGTTTATTCTGGTCAACGAAGGTCCGGGACCTCTTTGCCAGAAAATCACAAACAGGATAAACAGGACAGCTACGCTGAATAAAATGGGTGTGAATTTTTTAATCATTTTGCGTAGGCCCATTTCCGCCATTGCTGGTCAATTTTATTCTGTGCCCTGAGAATATACATTATGGCTTCCCGGACTGCTCCATGACCTCCGGAAGCCTGGCTGATCCACTTGGCGATTCTTAATATCTCCTGTTGGGCATTGGCCACGGCCATGGGCAGGCCCACACTGAGCATGGCGGACGCGTCCACCCAGTCGTCCCCCAGATAGGCTATCTGCTTAAGGGCAGTGTTATTTTCAGCGGCCAGTTTTTCTATAAGGGGAAGCTTATCTTTATGTCCCTGGAAATAATCGGTGATGCCCAGTTCCATAATTCTGAACTCCACCGCTGGAGAAGACAGTCCGCTGATTACAGCCAGTTTCAGCCCGGTTGCCTGGGCCAGTTTAATTCCCAGTCCGTCCTGAACATTAAATCTTTTCATAATCCGGCCTTCCGCGTCATAATAAAGGCCTCCATCAGTCAGAACCCCGTCCACGTCTATGATCAGCATTTTGATTTCAGCGGCGACGGGCAAAATATCCTGGTCCATTTTTACTCCTTGAGCGGCTCATAACTGAGCAGATATTATAGTGAATCTATTGAGTAAGTTGGAGGTTGTAACTGCCATTGGCAATAACGGCTTTAACAGGCTGTTAACCTTCTGATTTTTTGTCTTGGTATTGGACCCTGAATCGTTATGCCTGCATGGGAAAGAATTAATCCGATTCAGGAACAGTGGAGCAGCGGCTGATATTCAGAAGACTGGTCAACAGGAGTTTCAGCTGGTCCAGAGGCCAGGAATTCGGACCATCGCACAAAGCCTTATCCGGGGCAGGATGAACTTCCATAAACACGCCATTGGCGCCCGCAGCAACAGAGGCCCGGGCCAGGACCGGAACAAATTCTCTCTGCCCTCCGGAGCAGGTGCCTTTGCCTCCGGGGGTCTGGACCGAATGGGTGGCGTCAAAAATCACGGGATATCCGAAACTTTTCATAATCGGCAAAGATCTGAAATCTACTACCAGATTGTTGTAGCCAAAGGCTGTGCCACGTTCGGTGAGCCATATTCTGTGGTTTCCAGTGGAAGTTAGTTTGGAAACTACCTGGTTCATATCCCAGGGAGCCAGAAACTGTCCTTTTTTAATGTTAATTATTTTGCCGGTCCGGGCGGCTGTCAGCAAAAGATCAGTCTGTCTGCATAAAAAAGCAGGAATCTGAATGATGTCGGCTACCTGGGCCACGGAAGATATCTGGTCAGGCAGATGGACATCTGTAACAACAGGCAGCCCTGTGCGGTCCTTGATTTTCTGCAGCCATTGCAGACCCTGCTCCAGACCCGGTCCGCGAAAGCTTTTTACTGATGTCCGGTTGGCTTTATCAAAGGAACTTTTAAAGATCATGCTGGTGTCAAGCTCGTGGCCCATAGCAGCGATCCTGTCGGCAATTCTCAGGGCCTGGTCAAGTCCTTCCAGGACGCAAGGGCCCAGAATAAAAAATAAATTCTTTCTGGTTTCGGCAAAAAGTTCATTCATAAAGATGTCCTGATCATTCTGTTTTTCCCGCGGCATGGACAAATTCTCTAAACAGGGGGTGAGCTCGCATGGGGTTTGACTGAAATTCAGGGTGAAATTGGCAGCCAAGGAACCATGGATGATCTTTTATTTCAATGATTTCCACCAGGCTTTCATCGGGTGACAGGCCGCTGAACAACATACCTTTTTCCTCAAGCTCCTGGGCGTATTTTTTGTTGAATTCGTACCTGTGCCGATGCCTTTCCATGATCTGGCCGGTCTGATAAGCTTTTTCAGCCAGGGTGTCAGGCGTGATGACACAGGGATAGGCCCCCAGCCGCATGGTCCCGCCTTTATTGCTCTCTTCGCACCTTTTCTGCAAAAGGTTCTTTCTGAAATCAAACCATTCCTTCATCAGGTAGATTACAGGATGTTCCGTGCGGGAATCAAATTCCTGGGAGTTTGCCTGGCTGTAACCCAGGACATTTCTGGTAAATTCTATTACTGCGCACTGCATGCCCAGACATATGCCAAAAAAAGGAATCCGGTTTTCCCGGGCATATTGAATGGCCAGTATTTTCCCTTCTATTCCCCGGGAGCCGAACCCTCCGGGCACAAGAATTCCCTGCATCCCCTCCAGGCTTTTATGCACGTCTGCTGGGGAAATATTTTCAGAGTTCACGTAGGTCAGGGTTACTTCCAGCTCATTTTCAAGGCCCGCATGAATCAGTGCCTCGTGCAGGCTCTTGTATGATTCTTTGAGATCTACATATTTACCTACTATGGCGATGTTGACTTTGCCTTGGGGATGATAGATCCGGCGGACAATATTTTTCCATTTTTTCAGGTTCGGGTTTTTGGCCGGCAGTTTAAGCATTATTGCTATTTTCTGGTCCAGACCTTCCCCGTAAAGGGTCATGGGCAGTTCATAGATGCTGTTGACGTCTTTGGCGGTGAATACCGCGTCGGGATCAACGTTGCAGAAAAGGGCGATTTTGGACTTGATGTCCTGATCCAGGTCGACTTCAGAGCGGCACAAAATGATGTCCGCCTGGATGCCTATGCTTCTGAGTTCTTTTACGCTGTGCTGGGTGGGTTTGGTTTTCAGTTCGCCGGCGGCTTTCATGTATGGAACCAGGGTCAGGTGGATGTACAGGATGTTTTCCTTGCCTAGTTCCCCCCGCAGCTGTCTTATGGCTTCCAGAAAGGGAAGTCCTTCTATGTCCCCAACAGTCCCGCCTATTTCGATGATGGCCACGTCTTCATTATTCCGGGCCACACTTTTAATGGCATTTTTTATTTCGTCGGTTATATGGGGGATGACCTGAACGGTTCCCCCAAGATAATCTCCGCGGCGTTCTTTTGTGATGACCGAATGATAAATCCTGCCCGATGTAAAATTGTTTATCTGTCCCATGGGCTGGTCCAGATAACGTTCGTAATGTCCAAGGTCCAGGTCGGTTTCAGCTCCGTCATCGGTTACGTATACTTCTCCGTGCTGAAATGGATTCATGGTTCCGGGATCAACATTTATATAAGGATCCAGCTTTTGAATGGTAACTTTAAGCCCCCTGGCTTTTAGCAGGGCTCCCATGGACGCGGCGGCCAGTCCTTTTCCAAGGGATGAAAGTACTCCTCCGGTAACAAATATGAACTTTGTGTGCATCTGTCTTTTCCACCTTTTGACTAAGATTATTCCACTTCAACACGCTGTTGATAACTGATTATATAAAAAATATTCTGCTGGACTTTTCACAACCAGGTCAGCCAGAAATCTTTTTATCCCAACACCGAAGAAATGCCAAGCCTGATCCGCTGTTAATCTGAAATTGCATGAGAGCCCCTGTTGTTGACACGCAGAGCAGGAGCAGGTAGTTCTTGTGAAATTTTTTTCAAGGAGGTATACATTGAATATTTTAATTTTTGGTCCAAATGGAAGTGGAAAGGGTACCCAGGGCTCCCTGGTTAAACAGAAGTATGATCTTGCTCATATTGAATCAGGTGCGATCTTCAGGCAGCACATAGGTCAGGGCACTGAACTGGGCAAGAAAGCCAAAGAATTTATTGACCGCGGAGAACTGGTTCCTGATGATATTACTATACCCATGGTTCTGGAGACCCTCAAGGAAAAAGGTGAAGGAGGCTGGCTTCTGGACGGTTTTCCCAGAAATATTGTCCAGGCTCAAAAATTGTGGGAAGCCCTTAAGGAAGCCGGCATGGGGCTTGACTATGTTATTGAAATTCTGCTGCCCAGGGAAGTGGCCAAAAACAGAATTATGGGACGCCGTCTTTGTGTAAATGACCCCAATCATCCCAACAATATTTATATTGACGCGATTAAACCGGATGGTGATAAGTGCCGGGTGTGCGGCGGCGAGCTTAAAACCAGGTCTGATGATCAGGATGAGGAAGCCATCGATAAAAGGCACAATATTTATTACGATGAAAACACCGGCACTCTGGCTGCCGCGTATTTTTATAAGGATCTGGCCAAGACCGAAGGTTTCAAATACATTGAGCTCAACGGCGAAGGCAGCATTGATCAGATCAAGGATACTTTGCTGAAACAATTAGATTAGTTTTCATCCGGAAACGGTTCTTTTTTCTTTTGGCGGCGTCAATCTGCAGGGTTATTAGTCAACGTATTAAGATACGCCTCCTCATGATCGCCCCTTTCCTTGTCAAAAGAAAAAACTTCTCGTTTCCGGAAAAAAAGACTTTCCGGATGGAAACTATTTAACCGGGGCGCAGACAGCGCCCCGTAATCCATGGTAATTTGATGGAAATTAATATCATTTCTCCGGAACAGAAACTGCCTCTGGACAGAGCTTTTGTGGTTAATATGGTTATCAGATCGTTCAAGGGCAGAAGAGATGTTGAAGTGCACCTGTACAGGCCGGCATGGGACCAGGCAGAAGAAAAAAAATATGACTGGGATCTGATTCTGGCCCAATCTCCTGGCCAGATGCAAAAGGAACTGCAAAATTCCAGGTATGTGGTTATGGAATCTTTTACCCTGGAGGAAAGGGATGTTCTGGTTGACTATCTTAAAAAAAGGTACAGCCGGAAACTCAGGCTGATCAACAGCGCCCCGCTTTCCTTTCCAGTGCCTCAGGGGCTGGTTCCTCTGTCCATGATGCCGGAAAATGAAAATTACGGCCGCATCAGGTTTGAGCGTGTTCCCAATTATACTCTGCCATTTAACGTGCATGGCTTCTACGATCTAAGCGTTCACGCGCCTATTCTGGCTGAGGAAGGTGTGTGAGGAAATCCTGGATATGGCTTTTGATCCTGATCCTGATTGTGATGAATTGATAAGAATTTAGGCAGCTGTCTACCACTGGCTTGACCGACTGAACCAGCAACGGTCAAACATTGCATCAATGATGAAACATGAACCCGGAGCAGGCCTTAAAGTTATTGGTTGACCTTAATATGTGTGAATAGTTACAATTTTGTAAGCCCTAACTCAGGCTGTGTACTGCCATTTTCCAGGTTTGTCTGTTTGGGAGACTGCAGTTTCCAGTTGTTTGAGAAAGGATTTTCTGGGCACTTCAACCGCTCCGAACCTGAGCATATGAGACGTAGTCTGCTGACAGTCCATAAAATAAAAGCCATTGTTTTTCAGGTGGCGCATCAGATGGACCAGGGCTGTTTTTGAAGCATCTGGCACCTGATAATACATGGATTCTCCAAAAAAGGCCTTCCCCAAAGCAACCCCGTAAATTCCTCCGGCCAGATGTGAGCCCTGCCAGGCCTCAAAAGAATGGGCTATCCCTGCATGGTGCAGGCGGATATAAGCGTCGATCATTTCCGGGACAATCCAGGTCCCGCTGTCGCCTTTTCTGGGTACAGCGGCGCATTTTTCTATAACCTTTTCAAATACGGTATCACAAGATATGCAGAATTTTTTAGAGTTCAGAATCCGCTTCAAACTGCCCGGGATGTGAAAACGCTCTGGATAAAGGACAAGCCTGGGATCAGGAGACCACCACAGGATAGGTGAGCCGGGCCCGTACCACGGAAAGATTCCCCGGGCATAGGCGTTGCAAAGCCTGGTAACGCCGAGGTCGCCTCCTATGGCCAGGAGACCGTCAGCATCGGCCTGACTGGGATGAGGAAAGACCGGGGCCCTTGTCAGGAAAAAAGTGCTCACTTGAATTGCAGCTGGTTTTTCTTTCTGCTCAGCTCTACCTTGATGGTGGTTTTTTTGCTCAGGTCTTCAAAAAGAAGCTTATCCGCGAGGGGGTCCTTGATTTCTTCCTGTATTACCCTGGACAGGGGGCGGGCTCCAAATACCGGGTCATAACCTTTTTCAGCCAGCCATGCCCTAGCGGGTCCGGAAAGAATCAGTCTGACTTTTTTGTCTTTGAGCTGGGTATTTAGCTCATCAATGTTTTTGTCCACCACCAGCTTCATGATTTTGGAGTTGAGGCTGTTAAAAGGGACAATGGCATCAAGGCGATTGCGAAATTCAGGGCTGAATAATTTTTCCACAGCGTTTAGTCCTTTGGCTGTCGCGTCATCATCGCCTTCCCGGCCGAAACCGATGCTCTTGGAGCTCATTTCCCTGGCTCCCGCATTAGAGGTCATGAGGATGATGGCATGTCTGAAGTCCGCTTTTCTGCCGTTGTTGTCAGTGAGAGTAGCATAGTCCATGATTTGAAGCAGGATATTAAACATATCTGGATGAGCCTTTTCAATCTCATCCAGCAAGACCACGCTGTACGGGGTTTTGCGGATTGCTTCGGTAAGCAGACCTCCCTGATCAAATCCCACATAGCCAGGAGGTGCGCCTATCAACCTGGCTACAGCGTGTTTTTCCATGTATTCACTCATGTCAAAGCGTATAAAGTTTACGCCCAGTATCTCGGCAAGCTGCCTGGAAAGTTCTGTCTTGCCGACTCCGGTGGGACCGATCATGAGAAAGTTTCCCACAGGTTTATTTTTTTCGCGCAGACCGGCCCTGGATCTCTTTATGGCCCTGGACAGAATGTTCACGGCCTTATCCTGACCAAAAATGACATTTTTCAGGTCTGTTTCCAGATCCAGGAGTTTGCCTTTGTCTGAAGATGAAATCTGTCTTGGCGGGATTTTGGCCATGGTGGAAACCACCTTTTCAATGTCCCTGGAGGTGACCTGTTTCTTGCCTTTGGGAGCGCCTTCAAGAACATGCACTGCCCCGGCCTCGTCCATGACATCTATGGCCTTGTCCGGCAGAAAGCGGTCATTGATAAACCTGGCTGAAAGATCCACGGCAGCCTCAATGGCTGAAGGCATAAACCGCACCTGGTGAAAGGCTTCATAATACGGCCTTAACCCTTTAAGGATTTCCATGCTTTCCTGCGTGCCCGGTTCAGCCAGTTCAATTTTCTGAAATCTTCTGGACAGGGCTTTGTCTTTTTCGAAGTAATTCTTGTATTCTTCATAGGTGGAGGAGCCAATGCATCTTATTTCACCGGATGCCAGAACCGGTTTTAAGATATTGGAAGCGTCCATTGAACCTCCGCTGGTGGCCCCTGCACCGACTATGGTATGGATTTCATCAATAAAAAGGATTGCTCCTTTGATTTTTTTAAGTTCATTAATGACGCCTTTTAGCCTGGCTTCAAAGTCACCCCTGAATTTGGTTCCGGCCAGAAGAGAACCCATATCCAGGGCGTAAATCCTGGTTTTCAGGAACGAATCCGGGACTTTTTTATCTTTTATCTGCAGGGCCAGCCCTTCAGCCATGGCGGTCTTACCCACTCCGGGGTCGCCTACAAATATGGGATTGTTTTTTCTGCGCCGCAGAAGCACCTGGACTACTCTTTTCATTTCAAGTTCCCGTCCCACCAAAGGATCAATAAGCCCTTTTTTTGCTTTCTCCACCAGATCCTCTGTGTACTTGTCCAGATTGCTCTGCTCGGATTTTTCTTTGGGCTGGCAACCGGGGCAGGCTGAGCCGGGCAGGTCTGAATCCATCTGGTGTGAAATATATTCGAGTACGTCCAGACGGGTAAGGCCCTGGGTACGCAGGTAATAAACCGCGAATGCCTCCTCTTCTTCAAACATGACAGCCAGCAGGTCGCCAGCCTGGATCATCTGTTTTCCCGCGGACTGCACATGACCAAGTGCCCTGTGCATGGCTCTTTGTACTCCGATGGTCTGGACAATTTCTCTGTCGCCTGAGGGAGGCAGGACTTCGAGATGGTCCAGAAAAAATCTTTCCAGCTGATTTTTGAGTTTGAACATGTCCACCCCGCATCCCGAAAGGACTTCCTTGCCCTTGTCGTCGAGAAGGTAGGCGTAAAGTATATGTTCCAGAGTCAGGTATTCGTGATGTCTTACTTTTACTTCACGAATGGCCCTGGCAATTATTCTTTCCAATTCCTTGCTTAACATTTAAACCTCTTCCATAGTACATTTAAGGGGATACCCTTCTTTTCTGGCTAAATTCTGGACCAGGATAATTTTTGTTTCGGCTACCTCTGATGTATAGATGCCGCATACGCCGATGCCGTTTTTATGCACATTCATCATAATCTGGACTGCTTCGCCTTCTGTTTTATTGAACACGTTCTTCAGTACATAGATTACAAAATCCATGGTTGTATAATCGTCATTATGCAGCAAAACCTTAAACCTTCGGGGTTCCTGTATTTCATCGTCCGCAAAGGTTTCCGGCGAGGGATGAGTTCCGGTCAGCTCTTTAGTCATGGTTTTTAACCTTAATATTTTTTGAAAAAAAGTCAATGTGCGCTGTGCTGCAGGGGGTATTCAACATTTTCCAGACAGAGTCCTCTGGCCGGAGCAGTGGCTGGAGCCTTGTTTCGATCTTGGGTGTCAAGTATGCGCAGAAGATAATCCCGCTGATATTTTCCCCGGCCGACAATCACCAGGGCTCCCACTATATTTCTGACCATCTGTTTTAAGAATCCGTCAGCGGTTATTTTGATGACCAATTCCTGGGGATAAAGACCGGGATGAAATGAAATGTCGTTGATTCTGCGCCACGTAGTATGGACTTTGGTTCCTTTGTTCATGAAGGCTTTGAAGTCGTGCGTGCCCGCAAGCGAAGCAGAAGCATCCTCAAGGGCTTGCAGGTTCAGGGGGCCGGTTTTCCAGACGTAATATCTTCTCTGGGGCAGAACAAAGTCCTGTTCAGTCCATAAACTGTAGGAGTATGTCTTGGATATGGCGCTGTACCGGGCATGAAAGTTGTCGTTCACGGATCTGGCCTCAATTATTCTTATGGATTCGGGCAGAAGGGAATTGAGCGCCTTTTGCCACGGAAGCCCGGCCAGATTTCCGGGAGGATCAAAATGAGCAGTCTGACCCAGGGCGTGCACTCCTGCATCGGTTCTGCCTGATCCATGGACCCGGACAGCTCTGGAGCAGATCCGGGCCAGACTTTTTTCCACTATACCCTGGATTGTCTGCTGGTTTTTCTGCAGTTGCCATCCATGGTAGCCGGTTCCGTCGTAAGCCAGAGTAAGTTTTACGCGCATATAATCTTTATTTTTTGCATTTTTTGCGGTTTGTCAGTTGTTGCTGTATTCCTGTCCCTGGCGCAAATTCTTTTCTTTGAGGGTTTTATTTATCAAGTTGAGTATGCGGCTTTTGGCCTCAGCCCATTGCGGGGCCAAAAGCTCTCCCGGGGCAGGGTCTCCGGTCAGCCGGTGAATAATAATATCCGGACGTAATCTGGCAAGTCCTCTGCAAACCCACCAGGCATACTCCTCCATGGACAGGGGGGTGTACAGTTTTTTTTTCCACATCCGGGCCAGAGTGGTGTGCCGGCATATATACAGGTTGTGAATCTTAATGCCCTGGACAGGTTCCTGATTGAGAAAATCAATGGTTTTCAGGAATTGGTCAGGTGTTTCACCTGGAAGACCGGCTATAACATGCGCGCAGACCTTAATGCCTCTGGAAGCTGCCAGCCTGCAGGATATGGAAAAATCCCGGGCAAGGTGGCCTCTGTTGATCCTTTTTAAGGTCTCGTCACAGGAGCTTTGCAGCCCAAGGTCAAGCCAGACTTCATCGCATGGAAAATTCGCCAGGCTGTTTATCTTGTCATTATCCAGGCAGTCGGGCCTGGTTCCTATGCATAAAACAGCAAGGTCATCAAGGCCTTCAAGCTGCCGCAAAACAGAGTTAAGCCGTTCAATGGTGCAATAGGTGTTTGAAAATGATTGCAGATAGGCAGCAAACTTTATGTGGCCGTGTCTGCTGATTAATTTTTTCCGGTACAGATTGTATTGATCTTTCAGGCTTATGGCTCTAAGATTAAGTCCTGTTCCAGACCCCTGCTCATTGCAGAAGACGCATCCTGAGGAAGATATGGTTCCATCTCTGTTGGGACAGGTAAAACCTGCGTCCAGGGGAATTTTCCAGACTTTTATTCCAAATTTTTTCTTCCAGTAAGCGGAAAGAGGACAGTAATTTCTCATGAAAAATCACCTTCAGCGATATTGCCTGACAGGCTATATTCTGGTAGTAATTTCTGATTGAACATAATTGGTATTTAAACATCTATATATATGAGGAAAGCATGACTAGAATACTGGACAAAATATTTGGCGCGGTTTCCAATGATCTGGCCATTGACCTCGGCACAGCCAATACCTGTGTTTATGTCAAAGGTAAAGGGATTGTGCTTAGAGAGCCTTCAGTTGTCGCCGTGAAAAGAGATCTCAAAGGAGCGAACAAGGTTCTGGCGGTGGGAAGCGAAGCCAAGAGAATGCTGGGGAGGACTCCCGGTAATATAACAGCCATCAGGCCCATGAAAGACGGGGTTATTGCCGACTTCGAGATTACCGAGGCCATGCTCAGACATTTTATCACCAAAGTCCATAACAGCCGTCGTCTGGTCAGGCCAAGGATAATTATCTGCGTGCCTACCGGTATTACCCAGGTCGAGAAAAGAGCGGTCAAGGAGTCCGCCCAAAGCGCCGGGGCCAGAGAAGTGTATCTTATAGAAGAGCCCATGGCGGCAGCCATTGGAGCTAATCTGCCTATTACCGAGCCTACTTCCAACATGGTTGTGGATATAGGGGGCGGTACTACTGAAGTGGCTGTGATTTCTCTTTCCGGGATTGTCTACAGCCGTTCGGTCCGGGTAGGCGGGGATAAAATGGACGACGCCATAAGGCATCATGTCAAGAGAAAATATAATATGCTTATTGGAGAAGGCAGTGCTGAAAATATAAAAACCACCATTGCGTGCGCTTATCCGGGCGGTGATGAACTGGAAATGGTGGTTAAGGGTAGAGACTTGGTGTCGGGTATTCCTCAGAATATAACCATAACTTCAGAAGAGGTCAGAAAGGCCATTTCCGAGCAGGTGGACAGTATTGTTCAAGCTGTGCGTGTCGCCCTGGAGCAGACTCCTCCCGAGCTGGCAGCGGATATTGTTGACAGAGGGATCGTACTTACCGGAGGCGGGGCTCTTTTGAAAGGGCTTGACCAATTGCTTCGGGACGAGACATCCCTGCCTATTACAGTGGTGGACGATCCATTGTCCACGGTTGTGGTTGGCTCAGGCAAGGTTCTGGATAGTCTGGATGTCCTCAAGGAGGTAACAATAGATTAGCTTCAAACTCACACCCCAAAAAATTATCGCTCTTCTTTTTGTTTTTATTGTTTTTTATCTAACCATTTATACATGGAATTCCCGTACTCAGACGCTGGACCGTCTGGCATCGTATTCCGGGCTGGAAGTGGTGGGCTGGATTCTTAAACCCGGGAAATGGATTCAAGCAAGATCATTAGATTTCTGGGGTTCGTATATACATCTCGTGGAAGTCCACTCAGAAAATCAGACCCTTAAGCAGGAAGTCAAACAACTTCGTCTAAAGCTTGCGGATCTTTCTGAAAAGGCGGCTGCTGTCCCGCGTCTGCAAGAATTGCTTGATTTTGCTGTTCCTGACCAATGGTCAAAATCCGGCGCCAGGATTATCGCCCACAATTTTGGTCCTCTGGGAGCAATAGACTCTGTTATTATTGACAAGGGCAAGTTCCAGGGAGTTTCTCCGAATCTTCCGGTTGTTACACCGACAGGGGTCATGGGAAGGACTTTCCGGACGGGTTTGAATTTTTCCTCTGTTTTGCTGCTTACCGACCCCAATAGTCGGATTCCGGTAATCAGTTCCGAAAGCAGGGTCAAAGGGATACTTTCAGGCCAGGGTACCCGGGAGCCGTTGCTGCTTAAGTATGTCCACCTTAATTCCCCTCTTAAAAAAGGAGAAGTTCTGGTAACTTCGGGCCTGGCAGGTATTTATCCCAAAGGTTTGCCCGTTGCTACTGTCAGAGACATTTTCCGCTCGGAGATATCTCTGTTTCTTATTATTGAAGCAACTCCCCTGGTGGATTTTCGCAACAAGGAAGAAGTCCTGGTCATGCAAAACGGGAGCAGGATTAAGGATGGCAAGATTGGTTTTGGCAATGAATAAAGCAAGACCAGTTATATTCTGTATCCTGTTTACTTTTCTCGCGGTGTGGGGACAGTATTTTTTTCACTCAGTTGATTTTCTGGCTCCGGGCGTTGTTGTCCTGCTTCAGTTTGGTTTATTGAACCTGGCCCTGTGGACCGGGATCATGTGGATGCTGATCCAGGAAGGCACCGGGGGATTTGCTTTTGGAGCAATGATCATGTTTTATCTGGGACTGCTGGCTGCTTATTACCTGGGGGGGGCGGTCTTTGAGGTCGGCAATAAATTTTTTGTCTTGCTTCTTTTTTTGTTTCTGGCGGTTTATAAAAATTTGATTGTATCTGTCATGGCTTCCCTGCAGGATTTGGATTTGTCGGCACAATACAGCATTGAGGGTGTCATGGTTCAGACCGGTGTATATTTTTTTGTCTGGCTGTTAATTTATAATTTGTTTAAAATATATTTTTACGATGACCCTGCTTAAAGGAAACAGCATCTTTAATGAGAATTTCGGAGCATACTTCCTGCTGTTTCTGATAGTTTCTCTTTTCTGTATTTTTTCCATCAGGCTGTGGTATCTCCAGGTTCACAAGGGAGGGTTTTTTTATGAGAAGGCCCAGGACAACCTGCAGAGAATACAGCAAGTCTATGCCCCCAGAGGGCTTTTTATGGATAGAAACGGGGAACTGCTGGCTGTTAATGAACCCTCATACGGCCTGGCTATAGTAAGAGAGGATTGTCCTGACATTGAGGCAACCCTCAGGCAGATCAGCAAGTGGACCGGAACTCCCCTGGCTCAGATTGAAGATGAGTTTGCAAAGGGTAAAAAAATGGTCCGCTCCTTTGAAAATCAGATTATTGCTTTGAACCTGCCCTTTGACGTACTTACCAGAGTAGAAACCGAATCTCCATATTGGCCGGGCGTGAAGATTGTTGTCCAGCCCAGAAGAAAATATCTTCAGGGCGAAGTTCTTTCCCACGTCCTTGGGTATGTTGCAAGAGCCAGCGAGGATGAGCTCAGGGCGGATTCCGGACTTCGGCTGGGAGATAATGTGGGGAAGCAGGGACTTGAATTCTCCCTGGAGAAAGTCCTGCGGGGGCAAAAAGGTCTCAAGCAGATGGAAGTGGATGCTTCAGGCAGGGTCTTGCATGAAGAAATGCTTACGCCCCCTGTTCCAGGAACGGATATCCGGCTGAGTATTGACCTTGAAATGCAGCAGGAGGCCTTCAGGCTTATGGAAGGCAAGTCCGGGTCAGTTATTGTTCTGGACGCTGATACGGGTCAAGCCCTGGCCCTGGCCAGCACTCCTGGATATGACAACAATAAATTTGTATATGGCATTTCCCACAAAGACTGGCAGGCACTATTGAATAATCCGGATTATCCTCTGCAAAACAGAAGCGTGCAGAGTTCATATCCTCCGGGGTCTGTTTTTAAGCTGGTCATGGCCGGACTTGCTCATATGGATCCGGAGATTCACCCTTCAGAACGGGTCTACTGTTCCGGTTCAATGCGCCTGGGCAACAGGGTTTTTCGCTGCTGGAAGGATCATGGATGGGTGGACATGACCAAGTCTCTGGTTGAATCATGCGACATATACTATTATCAGCTGGGAGACCGGCTGGGTGTTGACAGAATCAGCCGGTTTGCACTGGACAGCGGTTTTGGGAGTCTGACCGGCATAGATCTTCCACATGAAAGGGCCGGCCTGGTTCCAACCAGGCAATGGAAAAAGCAGAGATTTAATGACGGCTGGAGGGGGGGAGATAACCTCAACCTGGCCATTGGCCAGGGTTTTACGCAGGTAACTCCGCTGCAGGTAGCCAGATTTATTTCCGCCATTGCCAATGGAGGTGTTTTGTATAAGCCTTCTCTTTTGCGCGACGAACAAAAGGCTGAGCCTGTCCCTCTGCCCTGGAGCGAGTCTGCCAGGAACTTTGTTTACCAGGCTATGATTAAGACAGTGGAAGAAGAGAGAGGGACCGCGGCCAGGCTTCGTAAAAAAGGCGTCACCGTGGGAGGGAAAACCGGAACCGCCCAGGTTGTTGCTTTGATGCCTGAGCATGAGGAGGATGATCCCGAAGCAGTTGTCTACCGGCTCAGGCATCACGGCTGGATGGCGGCTTTTGCCCGGAAGGATGAACGCACGTATTCGGTGGTGGCACTGGTTGAGCACGGCGGTTCAGGGAGCAGGGCGGCAGGCCCTGTTGTCCGGGGTATGCTGGATTATATTTTTGACTGATTGCAAATGTATGTCCTGAATCCGTGAAGCCAGGGAACCTGCATAAGCAATAAGTTCAAAAAATACCAGATCCACGGATTCAAGTATATCTGTAAATTTCAAACTCTCCATAATAATGATAGATCGGCAGCTTTTTCTACATATTAACTGGCCAATGCTTGGGGTTGTTCTTCTGCTGAGTGCCGCGGGGATATTAAACCTCTATTCAGCCAGTGCTTTCAGGATTGGGGAAGGCACAGCCCTGACCACGTTTTACAGCAGGCAGATTTTGTGGGCTTGTGTCAGCTTCCTGGCTATGATCCTTACCATGTCTATTGATTACCGACACTTAAAAACAAGCTCATGGTTTATATATTTCCTTGCGGTTATCCTTTTGATATCAGTAATTTTCTGGGGCAAAACCATTTACGGCGCCCAGAGATGGCTTGATCTGGTTGTTTTCAGTTTTCAACCCAGTGAGTTTGCCAAAGTCGCTTTATTGCTGGCCACGGCTTCCTTTCTGTCCAAGATTAAACATCCTCTGGGATTTAAAGATATGCTCAAGGTCATGCTTATAATACTCCTCCCGGCATTTCTCATCGCCAGACAGCCTGATCTGGGTTCGGCTCTTCTACTGCTGTTCCTGGCAGGGGGCATGGTCATCCATCACGGCATTAAAAAAAACCTTTTTAAGACCCTGGTTATTGCAGCCCCACTCCTTGTTCCCCTGGGCTGGTTTTTCCTTAAAGACTACCAGAAAGCCAGGCTGCTGACCTTTCTTAATCCAGGACAAGACCCTCTTGGATCCGGGTACCATGTGATCCAGTCACAGATCGCTATAGGATCAGGCCGGTTCTGGGGAAAAGGATTTATGGAAGGAACCCAGAGTCAACTTCGTTTTTTACCGGAAAAGCATACAGATTTTGCCTTTTCAGTTTTTGGCGAAGAATGGGGGTTTGTAGGGTCGATAATCCTTTTATTTTTATTTTGCGTCTTTTTGTATCAGATCTTTCTCAGTTCTGTTGAAGCCAAGGATAAATTCGGGACTATGCTGTGCGTTGGCGTGTTTTTTTATTTTTTCTGGCAGATTTTGATCAATATTGGAATGGTTCTGGGGTTAATGCCTGTGGTTGGCATACCTCTTCCCTTTATCAGTTATGGAGGAACCTCTTTGCTGGTTAACTTTGTCATGATTGGCCTGGTTATTAACGTATCCATGCGCAGATTCATGTTTAAGAGCTAAAAGTATAACAATGAAATGGTTTAAAAATACCCCCAAATCAAAAGGAGAAATAATGGCCAAAGATGAAATTAATGCCTTTATGGGCATGGGCACCACCTATCAGGGAAAGCTTGAATTCAAGGGCACAGTGCGTATAGATGGTGAGTTTGAAGGAGAGATAGAGTCTGACGGAACACTGATCATCGGGAACGAAGCCAGGGTTAAGGGCAATATCAATGTGGGACAGCTCATATTAAGCGGGCGGCTGGAAGGGATTCTCAATGCCCAGGCCAAGGTCCTTCTTTACAAGCAGGCTGACCTGAATGGCAAGATCAGCACTCCGGTTCTGGTGGTGGAAGAAGGAGCTGTTGTCAAAGGAGAGATAAATATGAATCAGCAGGAACCTTACCAGGAATAATACTTTCTGATCTAAGTAAACACAGCAAGGCAGGCATTTATTGCGGGCCATGAGGCCTTTGTTTGCAAATCCTTTTTCTGGCAGCGGTCTGCCGGCAAAAGTATGCCTTCAAGTATTCCGGTTTGACAGAATAAATTTTTTATTTTTTTGAGGGTAAAACAATGTGAAAACATTAACAAACTTTACTAACCATCAGTCACCAAAAGATAAATAACTGCAAAAAGGTTTTGACACAGGCTTGTAAATTGGCTAAAGCCTCAGTGTCTTTGTACATAAAACACCGACCTTGAACAAAATTTCACATGCTTGGGGAGGCCTTATGATTGAAATTGATGTCACTTTTTTTATTCAGCTGGTAAATTTTCTGATTGTTCTCTTGCTGCTTAATCTGATTTTGTACAAGCCCATAAGGGGCATGCTCAAAAAGAGAGCCGAAATAATGTCTCAGACCGTATCAGAGATTGAAGGTTTTTCCGGTCAGGCCGAAAACAAGATTAAAACTTATGAAGAAGAGCTGGCTAAGGCCAGAATTAAAGCCCAGGAGATCAGGTCAGAATACAAGGAAGAAGGCTACGGCAAAGAAAAAGAGATAGTCCAGGATGCATCCCAGGAAGCAGGAAGTATTGTCAAGGCAGCCAGAGACAAGATTTCCAAAGAAAAAGACGCTGCCGTTACAAGCCTTAAAAAAGAAGTCGAGAAATTCGCCGCTCAGGCCAGTGAAAAGATTCTAAATAAAGCGTAACATATATTTCAATAATTTTAAGGAGGGCTGTGTTTTGAAAGGAAATTATATTGTGCCGATTATTCTGGCGCTCCTGCTGGTTCCCGCTGGACTTATAACTTTATTTGATCCCATGAATTTGCATCCGGATCTGAAGAATCAGATCTGGAGGGTAATCAACTTTGTTATTTTTCTGGCAATTCTATACTATGCAGGCGGGAAAAAACTGTTCACCTTTTTTCCGGGACGGAGCAAGGAAATCGAAACAGAGTTGAGCGACCTTGATGTACGCCGCCGGAAAGCAGAACAAAAACTGGCCGAAGTAGAGCAAAGCATTGCCAACCTTGATGAGGAGAGAGAGCGCATTCTTGCTCAGGCCCAGGCTCAGGGCGAAGACCTTAAAGCTGATATTATTTCCAAGGCCGAATCTGCAGCGGAGCTTATAAAGCAGCAGGCTAAAATCAGCGCGGAACAGGAAGCCAGATTTGCTCTGGAAGAGATCAAAGCCGAGCTGGCGGAAAAGGTAACCGAGGCAGCCGAAGCCATGATCCGAAAAAAGATGAAGGCTGAGGACCATAAAGCTCTTATTAATGATAGTCTAACAAGGGTGGTGCTAAATTGATAGAAAATATTGTTGCACGCAGGTACGCCCGGGCCCTGTTTGCCCTTGGTCAAAAAGAGGGCGAAAAACAGCTCAAGGCTTATGGGGAAGACCTGTCAAAGATTGTTGGAACCCTGGAAGATGCGCCTGAATTGGTCAGAATTTTTAAAAACCCAATTTTCAATACAGAAGAAAAAAAGGGAATACTGAAGCAAATTCTTGGCAAGCTCAAATGCGGTCCTGTGGTAAGCAATTTCTGCTACCTTCTGGCCGATAAGAACAGGGTGGACTGTCTTCCTGAAATCCAGGCTTATTATGCCGAGCTTCTGGATGAGTTTGAAGGGATTGTCCGCGGTGAAATTGTTACAGCAATTAAGCTGGCTGACAATATGAAACAGGAAATTGTCGGAAAGCTGGAAAAACAGTCCGGTCTCAAGGTGGTCCTGGATTACAGCGTTGACCAGGATATCCTGGGCGGACTCATGCTTAAGGTTGGAGATAAGGTTTTGGATGCCAGTATCAGGGCGCAATTGCAAATTCTCAAAGAAAACATAAAGAGGGGTGAGTAGGGCTATGCAGATAAAAGCAGAAGAAATCAGCCAAATCATTGAGGGTCAGATCAAAAACTACGAAAAGCGGGTTGAAATGAGCGAAACCGGAGTTGTTCTCTCGGTAGGCGATGGTATCGCCCGCGTATACGGCGTAGAAAACGTCATGGCCATGGAGCTTCTTGAGTTTCCCGGGGATGTTATGGGAATGGTGCTCAACCTGGAAGAAGACAGCGTGGGCTGCGCTCTTCTCGGGGAAGACACTCAGATCAAGGAAGGAGATCTGGTTAAAAGGACCGGCAAGATTGTACAGGTGCCTGTGGGCGAAGGAGTTCGCGGACGGGTTATCGACGCTCTGGGCAGACCGCTGGACGGACAGGGACCAATACAGGGAAGCGACTACAGGCTGGTAGAGATCAAGGCTCCGGGTATTGTCGAGAGAAAGTCTGTTCATGAACCCATGTACACCGGGTTAAAGGCTGTGGACGCCATGACTCCCATTGGACGCGGGCAGCGCGAGTTGATAATCGGGGACCGCCAGGTTGGCAAGACAGCAATCTGCGTAGACGCCATACTCGCTCAGAAAGACAGCGATGTGCATTGTATATATGTAGCAATCGGTCAGAAAAAATCCACTGTTGCCCAGGTTTATGATGTTCTCAAGTCCAACGGGGCAATGGAGTACACGACAATTGTGTCAGCCACCGCCTCTGATCCAGCGTCCATGCAGTTTATTGCAGCTTATTCAGGGTGCACCATGGGTGAGTACTACAGAGACAACGGCAAGCATGCCCTGATAATATATGATGATCTTTCCAAGCAGTCGGTTGCTTACAGACAGATGTCCCTGCTTCTAAGACGTCCTCCAGGGCGCGAAGCTTTTCCCGGAGATGTTTTCTATCTGCACTCCAGGCTTCTGGAACGCGCGGCAAAGATGAGCGATGACAAAGGCGCGGGTTCTCTGACAGCTCTGCCTATCATTGAAACCCAGGCCGGCGACGTTTCCGCTTATATCCCCACCAACGTTATCTCCATCACAGATGGACAGGTTTACCTGGAACCCAACCTGTTTTATGCCGGAATCAGACCTGCCATCAACGTTGGTCTTTCAGTCTCCAGGGTCGGTGGCGCGGCCCAGATCAAGGCCATGAAAAAGGTTGCTGGTACCTTGCGCCTGGATCTGGCCCAGTACAGAGAGCTGGCCGCTTTTGCTCAGTTCGGCTCGGACCTGGACAAGGCCACTCAGCGACGCCTGACCAGGGGTGAGCGTCTGGTTGAGTTGCTGAAACAGCCCCAGTACCAGCCCATGCCTGCAGTTGATCAGGTAATCTCTCTTTATTGCGGAACCAAGGGATACCTTGACGATGTACCTGTTGATGCAATTGCGAAATTTGAATCAGAAGTTCTGGAATATTTTAGAAGCCAGAAATCAGATATTTATACACAAATCAAAGAAAAGCAGGATATTGACGCGGAACTGGACAAACAAATCGCGGCCT
>JBKHCI010000065.1:0-8859 GCA_046541915.1 Desulfonatronovibrio sp.
GGCTCCAGGTTTTTGATGTAGATCATGATCATATCTTACGTTTGATAGTCGCTGTGAATAAATACAATTAGACAAGGACTGATAAAATGAGAAACCTGTTTAAGATAATTATCCCTGTTGTTATTCTGATTCTGGCAGGGGCCCTGACCATGTTCATGGTCAAGCAGCGTTCGGCTCCCCAGCGCGTACAGGAAAAAGAGCAGCATGTCCTGGTCCGGGTGCTGGAGGCCGAGTTTGAGAATAGAAACAGTGTTATCAGTTCTACCGGCACGGTCAGGGAGGTCAGGGAAGCTGAGATATCAGCTGAAGTCAGCGGCCGCATCGAATATGTTTCTGAGCAGCTTTTGCCCGGAAAAGTTCTGGATAAAGGGGAGGTTATTGTCCGTGTTGATGACCGTGATTACAGGTTTGCCGTTCAAAATGCCCGGGCCGAGGTGGCCCGGGCTGAACTTGAGCTGGCCAGGATAGAAAGCAGTGCAGCGGTGGCCAGGCGGGAATGGGAAATGTTTCAAGACAAGGATACTGAAAAACCCGCTCCCCTGGTCCTTTATGAACCACAGCTGAAAAACGCCCGGGCCGCCCTGGATTCAGCCCGCGCCCGTCTGGAACAGGCCAGACTTAATCTGGAAAGAACAGTTATCCGCTCTCCTTTTGTTTCTCTGGTCAGATCGCAGAACGCTGCGCCGGGCAGATATATAACGCCGGGGAGTCCGGTCACGGTCCTGGCAGAGATTGAAAAGGCCGAAGTTATAGTTCATCTGCCCCAAAGCGATGTGCGGTGGATAGATATTCCCGGCCCGGAAGACAAGGAGCCTGGTTCAGAGGTGCTTGTCCGGGTTATGGGGAAATCCCGGGACTCAGCTGTCACCGGCAGGATTTCCAGATCCCTTGGCCGGGTTGATCCTCAAACCAGAATGCTGGGCATTGTTGTGGAGGTGGAAGATCCGTATGCTGTTTCTGACAAATTTTCTGAGCACGAGAGCGAGCTTGCTTTTGGTTCATTTGTTCAGGTGGAAATAACCGGCCCGGAACTTGAGGATGTTGTAGTCCTGCCCAGGCAGGCCCTGCGCGAAAACTCCACTGTATGGATAGCTGATGAAGATGACCGTCTGGAGATCAGGGATGTGTCTGTTAAGCGCTTTCAAGAGGACCAGGTGATGATTTCATCAGGGATCCAGTCCGGGGAAAGAATCATCCTGACCAATATTTCAGCTCCGGCTCAGGGAATGAAAATAAAGGCTGATCCAAACCATGAATAGAATCATTGAATGGATGGCTCATAACCATGTGGCGGCCAACCTGCTCATGCTGCTGTTTATTGTCGGCGGTCTGGTCATGGGCGCGGGTATTAAACAGGAAGTGTTTCCTGAAATAGAGATGGACATGGTCAGGGTGGAAGTGGCTTATCCCGGGGCCGCCCCTGAAGAGGTGGAAGAAGGCATCATCCTGAAAATTGAAGAAAACCTAAGCGGACTCACCGGAGTAAAAAATATTGACTCCACAGCTGCCGAAGGCATGGGGTCTGTGCTGGTGGAGATTGAAGAAGGAGAGGATACAGATGAGGTCCTGCAGGATATTAATTCTGAAATCGACCGGATCACCACTTTTCCTGAAGACGCTGAAAGCCCTGTGGTTACCAAACTTATCAACAGACATGAAGTGATATCCGTGGTGGTTTACGGGGATCTGTCCATGAGAAGCCTGCGTCAGGCCGCGGAAAATATCAGAGACGACCTTCTGCTCAATCCCGGAATTACCCAGGCCGATCTTCTGGGAGTACGGCCTTACGAGATTTCCATAGATATTCCTGAAGATAATCTGAGACTTCTGGACATGACCCTGCAGCAGGTGGCCGCCAGGGTCAGTGAAGCTTCCCGGGACATAGCCGGAGGAGAGATAAAGACCAGGGACAAAGACATACTTATCCGGACCATTGAAAGAAAATATGCCGGTTTTGAGTACGAGGATATTACCCTGGCCCATACTGAAAGCGGTTCCGAACTTAAGCTGGGTGATGTGGGCACGGTCCGGGATACTTTCAGGGAAACCGATGAGTACTCCACCTTTGACGGGCAGCCCGCGGCCATGGTCGCGGTTTACCGGGTGGGAGACCAGAAACCCACGGAACTGTCCGGGATTGTTCATGACTATGTCCGGGAAAAAAGATCTGTTTTGCCGGACACGGTTAATCTGGCCATCTGGAATGATATGTCCGAGATCCTGGAAAGCAGAATAAACCTTCTGCTCAAAAACGCGTTTCTGGGCCTGATTCTGGTATTTATTATCCTGGGGCTTTTTTTACAGATCAAACTGGCCATGCTGGTCATGCTGACCATTCCCATATCCTTTCTGGGAGCCATGCTTTTTCTGCCTGGTCTCGGGGTTTCCATCAACATGGTTTCCCTGTTCGCCTTTATTCTGGCCCTGGGTCTTGTGGTGGACAATGCCATTGTCATCGGGGAAAACACTTTTGAAAAAAGGTCCGCGAACATGCCTTACCGCCAAGCCGCGGTTCAGGGAAGTTCTGAAGTGGCCGGACCCATTATTTTTTCCGTACTTACCACTGTGGCCGCTTTTCTGCCTCTGCTGACTGTTACCGGAATGATGGGCAAGTTCATGTTCAGCGTGCCGGCCGTGGTCATAAGCATTCTCATGATTTCTCTGGTTCAGTCCCTGTTTATTCTTCCGGCCCATTTGAGCGTGGGCAGGCCAGGACAGGATAAACTGGCAGTGCAGAGGTTTTTTTCCCGTATCCGCGGTGGTACAGGTCAGGCCCTGGCCTGGATTGTCTCTGGTCCATACACGTCCACCCTGTCCTGGTCTCTTAAAAACCGCTATACCACACTGGCCTGCTCCCTGGCTCTTCTCATGCTCACAGCGGGTTTGATCGGCAGCGGGACCATCAAGTTCAATTTCATGCCTGAAGTGGACGGGGACCTGATCACTGCTTCCCTGGAAATGCCGCCGGGCACACCGGCTTCAGAAACATCCAGATGGACGGAATATCTTGCTGAAAAAGCCGAGCAGGCCGCGGTCTCTTTTGATGAACAAAACAGTGATGAGTCTTCAATCCTGCGTCATGTCTACTCGGTGGTGGGCAACAGGATATCCCAGGGAGGACCCGGCGGCGAAGGTGTCTCGCCGGGAGGCAATATAGCGGAGGTGGCTCTTTCCCTTGTTCCGGCGGAGCAAAGGGAAATTCATACTTCCCGGGTTACCGATGTCTGGCGGGATCTGTCCGGACAGATTCCCGGGGCCATGTCCCTGACCTTTTCCTCAAGCCTGACCAGGTTCGGGGCAGGCATAGATATTCAGCTGGAGCACGACAGTTTTGACGTGCTGTCTTCCGCTGCCGCAAGACTCAGAAAGGAACTGGATACTTATCCCGGGGTCAGCGACATCAGGGACTCCCTTATTCCAGGCAAACAGGAGCTTAAATTAACTCTTCGACCTGAAGCCCGCAGCCTGGGGCTGACTGAAGAGGACCTGGGAAGGCAGGTCAGGGCGGCATTTTACGGGGCAGAGGCCCTGCGTCTGCAGCGCGGCCGCAACGAAGTCAGGGTTTATGTCAGGTATCCCCCGGATGAAAGGCAGAGTATTTACAACCTGGAAAATCTTCGCCTGAGAAACAGTCAGGGCGCTGATATTCCTCTGAGCCTGGCCGCGAATATTGAGGAAGGGCGCGGCTTCAGTGTGATTAATCGCTCTGACCGCAAACGGGTGGTCAATGTAACCGCCGAGGTTGATCCGGCCCAGGCCAATGCCAGGGAGATACTCCAGACCCTGCGCCAGGGACTGCTGGCTGAAATACTGCGGGACAATCCCGGTATTTCCTATGATCTGGAAGGAGAGCAAAAAGAGACCAGGGAATCTTTTTCCGGAATAGTCCAGGGGTTTATTCTGGCCCTTTTTCTGATCTTTGCCCTGCTGGCCATTCCCTTTAAAAGCTATGCCCAGCCCCTGATCATCATGATGGCCATTCCCTTTGGTATTGTGGGCGCGGTAGCGGGACATCTGATTATGGGCATAAACCTGAGCATGATGAGCCTGTTCGGGATAGTGGCCCTGGCCGGGGTGGTTGTAAACAGTTCGCTTCTGCTCATTGACCTGACCAATAAGAACGTGAGATCGGGAATGGATGTTCTTCAGGCGGTTACAGCCTCGGGCCAGAGAAGGTTCCGGCCTATCCTGCTTACTTCTCTGACTACTTTTTTCGGCTTATCTCCCATGATCCTGGAAACAAGTCTTCAGGCCAGGTTTCTTATTCCCATGGCTGTGAGTCTGGGTTTTGGCATACTTTTCGCCACTGGAATCACCCTTGTGCTTATTCCTTCCCTGTATCTGATCCTGGAGGATTTAAAAACAGTTCTGGGCTTTGAATCCAGGAAGCAAAACGAGCAGTTTTGAATCCGGGTGTCTATATAAGTTTCTGACAATTGTTCACCATAGTCACCAGCCGGCCCTGGTTCATGTTTCTGTTGATACCAGTTCCCTGTCGCGGCTTTTCCCCTCAGACAACCCCCTGTCCATTTTTTTAAGCGTAATCTTAAATCGCTTGAACAGTCTTATAATACCTGATAAAAGATGTGGTAAAATTCCTCGATAACTCTGCAGACATCCCCAGGATGGCTGGATTAAAGAATAATATGCTTTACGGAGGTTGACATCTTATGAAAGAGGCCAGACGACGGATCAAGTCCTATATCCCTTCCAGAACCGTTTTTATGTATATGCTGTTCGCGGGGTTGTGGATTCTTCTGTCGGACAAGGCCTTGATGTTTATGATTGATGATCCGGCTGCACTGGTAAGTCTTCAGACCTACAAGGGATGGGTTTTTGTCCTGGTCACCGCGGTTCTTCTGTATTTTATTCTTAGAAGCCAGGTTCGTCTGCTGGAACAGAAATCTCTTGGGTTGATTGAGCAGGAAAAAAAGTCGCGCAGAAATGTCAGTCTGGTCCACGCTTTGCTGGACAACAGCCCCAACCATATCGCTGTGTTTGACAGAAACGGGCGCTTAATCATGATTTCAAGGAAAGGCGCGCGGTTTATGAATGTGGAGCCGGATCAGGCAGTGGGCAAAACCATTGACCAGCTGCTTCCGCAGGGAGCTGCCGGGATATTTACGGATCGCATTGAGAAAATTGTTGAAACCGGCAGCACGTTCTGTGTTGAGGATAAAATCAGTTTAAACGGTGAAACCCGGTATTTTGAAATCTGTTTTTTCCCTGTGGAGTGGAAAAACAACCAGGTTGAAGTTGTGGGAACCATTGCTTCGGATATTACCCAGCGCGAAAGATCGCACCGGGAACTGGAAGCCTGGCATTGTCTTATGGAATATATAATCCAGCACGACCCGGCCGGTATATTGGTTTTGGACAGAGATCTGCGCCATATTTTTGTAAGCGATCAGTTTCTGCGTGATTACCAGGTGAAAAAAGAAGAGGTTATTGACAGGCATCATTATGATGTGTTCCCGGAAATACCTGAAAAATGGAGGGAGGCGCATAAAAGAGCCCTGGCTGGAGAGGTTGTGGAGGCTGAAGATGATTATTTTGTCCGCCAAAGCGGGGAAGTGGATTACACCCGCTGGCAATGCCGTCCCTGGTATGAGTCCGGCGGAGAAATCGGCGGAATTGTTGTCTATACAGAGCTGACCACAGAGCGCAAGCTGGTTGATAAGGCCCTCACCGAGGCCAGAGAAAAGGCCCAGGTGGCTGATAGAGTAAAATCTGAATTCCTGGCCAATATGAGTCACGAGATCCGCACCCCCTTGAACGGCATAATCGGGATGATGCAGCTCATGCAGTCCACAAACCTTGATGATGAACAGCTTGAGTACACAAAGATGGCAGTATCATCAGCAAAAAGGCTGACTACCCTGCTGTCCAATATCCTGGATTTATGCAAGGCGGATTCAGGCATGATGAAAATCCTTGAAGATCAATTCAGCGCGCAC
This sequence comes from Desulfonatronovibrio sp., assembly GCA_046541915.1. Lineage (GTDB taxonomy): Bacteria > Desulfobacterota > Desulfovibrionia > Desulfovibrionales > Desulfonatronovibrionaceae > Desulfonatronovibrio. The sequence continues at coordinate 5,958 of JBKHCI010000065.1, forward strand.
GGCATCTGCGAGACACTTTGGGAGATTTTCATGATTTCTGCCCGGGACAAAGGCATCAAGCTTGAATGCCTTATTGACCCTTGCGTGCCTGAGACACTTATGGGTGACAGGATCAGGCTGGAGCAGATCCTTTTCAATCTGGTGGGCAATGCCCTGAAGTTTACAGAACAGGGCCGCGTGAGCCTGGAAGTCAGTGCTGTGGCTCGTGAAAATAACAGAGTCAGACTCTTGTTTTCTGTGTCTGATACCGGAACAGGTATTTCTGAAGACAAAATAGATGAGTTGTTCAGGCCATTCATGCAGGCAGACGGTTCTTGTACCCGTGAACATGAAGGAGCAGGGCTGGGGCTGGTGATTATCAGAAGACTGGTGGAACTCATGGGAGGCAATATTTCAGTGGAAAGTGTGCCGGATCAGGGCACAACCATACACTTTGTGCTGACCTTTAAGGCACTGGACGATAAAGGCGAGGCTCAGACAGAGGTTTCCAGGCCTGAAAAAGAGGCGGGAAAGTCGCTGCGAATCCTGGCCGCGGAAGATGATCCCCTGAATCGGATATTTATCAAGACAGTTCTTGAAAAGGAAGGCCACAAAGTCACTCTGGCCAATAACGGAAAAGAGGCTGTTGAAATGCTTTCAAGAAGTGATTTTGACTGCGTGCTGATGGATATTCAGATGCCGGTAATGACCGGAGTGGAAGCTACCAGGCTGATCCGCTCTTCCCCGGGACTGGAAGACAAGAAAGATATCCCCATTATCGCGGTGACCGCTCATACCCTGACAGGGGACCGGGAATCTTTTCTTGAGACCGGGATGAATGATTACCTGGCCAAGCCGGTAACCAGGGAAGATCTGCAGAGGGTGTTGAAGCAAGTAGGCTAGCCGGTTGCCCTTTTCCCGTCATTCCGGCGAAAGCCGGAATCCAGTTATATCAATCCCGGGAGGCTTTACATTTCAGCTGTGTACTTCTTCAGATAGCTCACGGGATTATATGATTCCTTGGCTTTTTTAAGTCCGGGATCGCCCAGATCCTGTTCGCGGTTGACCAGTTCATAGCCGCTTGCTGAATTTTCCAGGAAAAGTTTGTTAATGGCCTGGTACACGCCTTTGTATCCAGGACAGCCTTTTTCAAAATGAATGACCACGGTGCTATCGGACAGAGCCTCGGCCACTGTATAGGCCACCATTTCACTGCCCACCATGATTCCTCCTCCAAACAGGCCCTGAAGATCCTCCCATCGTGATAAAACCCTGACTATGGCTTTATTCTCAGCTTCCAGGGCAGGGGAATCCTCGCATTCCTTCCACAAACACCATTCTGTCTGCAGGGCCAGGACTTCCTCAATATCTTTCCTGCCAAGCTCCACATAGGTGTAATCGTAATTTTTTATGAACTGGTTATACAGGTTTTTTTTCCTGTGAAAGCGGTTTCCTTTGAGCTCGATGAGTTCCGGAACTGAATACAGATAATCCCAGTGATCCCGGTCGGGGTGGATCTTCATGTCCGGCAGCTGATCCTGCCAGATCAGGGCAAGCTGCTGAGGAACGCGGACAATTTTCCGAGATTCAGGCAAATTACTTATTGCCTTTTGCCAGTTTATATCCCACTTTCCCACCGGCGCCCAGTAGAGCTTTTCCGGATTGTTCTGTCTGATCCAGGCCAGTTCCTGATCAAAGGCTATTTCAAGTCCATATTCTTCAGCCCATCCGTATATATTGGCAAAGCTGAAATCAGAGGCTGTCTGAGATGTATGATTAAGGACCTGGTTGTAGTCCTGCTGGAGGTCCATGGTTACTGGTGTAAATTTCATGTAAATTCCTTGATTATTTGAGAGTTTAACCGTCTGCAGGGTAAGGACTCTTTTAATACGCTGTTATGATGAATAAGCAGGACTTTTCAAAGGGTCAAGTAAAGCTTATGCTGCCTGTTACCTGGGAAATGACTCCGCCCGTTTTAACAGCCAGTTAAAGGGCGGGACTGGTTTCAGGAGTATAAGTCGCTAATTTTCTAAATTGCAGGAGTATGGTTTCATGTCTGTTTTTTTTCGAAGGTTTATTTACGGTCATGTCTGGTGTCTGGGGATTCTTACTGTTGCCGCTCTGGTCATGGCTGTGGGCATCAACGGCATTGCTGTTCACCAGGAGTTTATCGCCGGAGGATTTTCAGGCTTGAGCCTGCTTTTGTATTATGTAACCGGATTTTTAAGTCCTGGGATATGGCTTATGCTCCTTAACATACCTGTATTCGCGGTGGCCTTTTTGATGGTCAGCCGAAGGTTTTTTGTTTACAGCCTGTATTGTCTGACCGCGACTGCTCTTTTTCTGGAAGTCATCAAGCTGGAACTGCCCATAGGAGATCCTCTGCTGGCGGCTTTGAGTTACGGAGTCCTGCTTGGCGCGGGAATAGGCATAAGCCTGAGGTCTTTTGGTTCCACCGGCGGCCTGGATATTATCGGGGTCATTTTATACCAGAAATTTAACCTGCGCATCGGGCAGAGCGGTTTTTTCTTTAATCTGCTCCTGTTCGGCTTTGCTTTTTTGTTCATGGAAACCGATCTGGTGCTTTATTCCCTGGCCAGCGTGTTTGTCACGGCCATGGTGGCTGATTACTGCATGGCTATGTTCAACCAGCGAAAAATGGTCCTCATAGTGACAGAGATTCCTGAACAGATGGTCCGGGTCATCGGCCAGCAGATTCAGAGGGGTTCAACCTTTTTGTACGGCAGGGGCGCCTACACTGGAGATAGAAAAAAGATCGTGCTTACAGTAGTGAATAATTTTCAGCTGAAAAGACTTGAGGAAATAATATTTTACAATGATCCGGAAGCATTCGTGATTATAGAAAACACATTTAATGTTCTGGGTAAGGGTTTTTCCAAGAGGATGATTTTTTAACAGTATG
>JBKHCI010000010.1:0-30521 GCA_046541915.1 Desulfonatronovibrio sp.
ACCAGGATTAAAAGAAAATACGGCAAATAGATACGATTTCTTTGTACTTATTCATCGCGTTGCTCATGAACAAGCTTTACAGCCAGCTCAAAGGCCCTTTCCAGGCTCCGGGGACTGGCCCTGCCCGTACCGGCAAGATCATAACCGGTTCCATGATCAACAGAGGTCCTGATTATGGGCAGCCCCAGAGTTATATTGACGCATTTGCCGAATTCAACAAGCTTTAGAGGTCCCAAACCCTGGTCATGATACATGGCCAGAACAGCGGAAAACTCTTTCTGGTACGCCCTGGAAAAAACAGTATCTGCCGGGAACGGCCCCTGAACATTTATGCCCATATCTACGGCCCGCTCAATAGCCGGTCTTATAATGGTTTCTTCTTCATGTCCTATTTTACCCTGTTCTCCGGCGTGAGGATTAAGCCCGCACACCGCCAGCGGGGTTTCCAGGCCCAGTTTCCGGATAAAGTCCTGAGTTAGTCGCAGGCAGAGAATGATCTTTTGCCTGGTAATAAGGTCTGCAACCTGACGCAGGGGAGGATGGGTGGTCACCAGACTGACTCTCAGGTTCTCCCCGCACAGATGCATGCATACGTCCCCTGGATCAATACCGAAATAATCAGCCAGAAACTCGGTATGACCGCCAAACCTGAAGCCCGCGTCCAGCATAAAGGCCTTGTTCACCGGACCAGTGACAAGAGCCCCTGCATAACCTTTGCTGAGTATATCACAGGCCGCAACAAGACTTGAACCGGCTGCAAAGCCGCCGTGTCTGTCTCCCTGGCCCGGACGGAAGGTAAAACCTTCAAGCTGCGGGGGCTGAAGAAGATAAATGCCTGGAATTTTATCCGGGATAAGGTCTGGATCTTCAATACGTTCCCAGAATCTTTGCCGGTTATAAACCCCGCAGTAATGCTCAAGTATGCTTTCAGGACCGACAATAAGAAGGGAATGTCCGCCTGCAAGGATTGATGCCTCAGTCTGAAAAAGAAGATCCGGACCAAGGCCTGCAGGATCACCTGGAGTGTATATTATCAAAGGATTCAATTACTTAATGGCAGACAGACTTAAACAGTCCTCATAAAAAATGCAGCCCTGCTGATCGCAGTAGTTGTCAACCGCCCTGGCAAAACAATCAAAATTACCCTCTGCTTTCTGGATAATTCTCACTGCTTCAATCTTGGTTACCGCAAAAGGGATTTTAATACTCTTCTCTCTGGCCAGCTGTCTTATCTCTTTCATTTTCATATGTTTCTCCTGTCTTGCAAATGGATATGTATCAACTGAACTTTAAAGTCTTTAAAGCGATTGTCCCGGGCAAATCTAAATCGCATTAAGATTATACGGAGAACTTTTTTCAGCCTCTGTTTTCTGAAAGCCAAGATTTTGATAAGCATCAGTATAGATTTCAGCAGATCGTTTCCATGAAAAATCCGCTTTCATCCCCCTGACCTGCAGCTCTTTCCAGGCCTGTTTATTTTCAAACAACTCAAGGGCCTCGTTTATGGCCTGCCGCAATGCCCTGGAAGTTGGCTGTTTAAAAATAAATCCAGTGGACTGTTCATTGGGGTGAGGAATAATGGTGTCTTTAAGCCCTCCTACTGCAGTGGCTATGGGAGGTGTGCCGTAGCGCAGGCTGTACATCTGTGTGAGTCCGCATGGTTCATATCTTGAAGGCATAAGAAAGAGATCCGCTCCAGCCTGAATCTTATGGGCCATCTCTTCAGTATACCCTACTACTCCGGCAACATTGCCAGGATGACGCTCCACCAGGTCCATAAGCTGCGCTTCGTATTCAGCTCCGCCTTCACCCAGGACAATCACTCCCACATCTTTTTGAACCAGATAGGGAATAATATCAAGCAGCAGATCTATTCCTTTCTGGCTGCGCAGTCTTCCTATAAATCCAAGAACCGGCCTTTGCATGAGTTTTAAGGGCAGGCTGAGATTTTCCAGCAGATTTTTTTTACAGACAGCCTTTCCGGCAGGATTGTCCACAGAATAATTTTCTTCAAGATATTTATCTTCTTCCGGGTTCCAGACACTGTAATCAGCACCGTTTAGAATCCCAATAAGATCATTGCTCCTTTTCTTCAGGATACCTTCCAGTCCGCATCCGAATTCAGGAGTCAGGATTTCCCGGGCATAGGTTGGACTGACCGTAGTCACCAGATCAGCATGAGCTATACCTCCTTTTAAGAGATTAAAACTGTCATAATATTCAACTCCATCAGCGGTCCAGGCATCGTAGGGAAGACCGCTGTCCCAGAAGAGCCTTACTGAGAAGCGTCCCTGAAAGGCCAGGTTATGGATGGTGAATATGGTGGCTGTATCATTCCAGAAAGGATCATGCCTTTTATTATAATAAATATAAGAGTTTACTAATGCAGCGTGCCAGTCATGGGAATGAACTATCCTGGGAGGGTTGCCCATTTTTTTCATCAGGGCCATGGCTGCCCGACAGAAAAAGATAAATCGTTCACAATTATCAAAATAATCACCTTTATGCGTGCAGTAATAATAACGCCTGTCAAAATACTCGCCCCGGTCAATAAAATAAACCGGAAGGCCGTGGAAACTGGCCTGAAATATATCAGCGCTGATCTCAGGCCATGGATATCCCACATTCACATCTTCATAAATCAGATGCGGGCGGAACTCGCTGGTGGCCAGTCTTCCGTAAAGCGGGGTAATAACGCAGACTTTGTATCCCATCTGATGCAGAGTAAGCGGGAGGATTCCAATTACGTCAGCCAGGCCCCCGGTTTTGGAAAAAGGATACATTTCCGATGCTACAAAACATATATCAGGTTTGGATTCCATACTACCTCAGCTTGATATCGAAATTATTATTAAGCACAGTAAAAATTCATAATATAACAAAAATTGTACCTATTCAGTAAGATTGAACAAGAAGATCTGGACCCCGGATCTAGTCCGGGGTGACGGTTAAAGCAGGCCGATATCCTTTTCCGTCATTCCGGCGAAAGCCGGAATCCAGTGCATTTGCATAGTTGTTATATGCCGAATGTGGTGAACAGTTACAAAAAAAATTGTAGCGACACAGCAGCCGGGAATTTTTCACCATCACAGTTAAGACCGTTGAATCATCAAAAAACACATCCCCCAGAGCGCACTCATTTCAGGCTCAGGAGAACAGCATATTTTTTCAGGGATAAGCCATTTTCGCTGAAACAGTCTGTGAGACAGGGTTTTTCGGGCGGACTCAATAAAATAAGGACCAAGCCTGCTCAGCCCTCCGCCAAGTCCGACATTGGTAATGCCGAAAACAACCGCTACCTGGCAGAGATACAGACCAAGTCTGTGGCCGTATTGTTCCAGGATTTTAATAGCCTGAGCATCTTTTCTCAGGAGATAATTGTCAAGTTGTTTCAGATTATCAAGTTCAACCCGGTTTTGTCTTGCCAGATCCTTGAGGGCGGCGCTGTTAAGCCAGGTTTCAGCGCACCCCACCTGTCCGCATCCGCATCTGACCTTGCGGCCCGGTCCCAGATAAAGATGACCCAGTTCAGGACCCGCAGGGAGCTTTCCCCTCCATATTTTCCGGTCGATGATTACTCCGGACCCCAGCCCGGTCCCCAGAGTAAAAACCATGGCGTCTTTCTCCCCTGCCAGGCATCCTTTATAAATCTCACCCAGTGCTGCAGCCTGAGCGTCATTTTCCAGGATTACTTTCAGACCTGTTGTATTCGTAATATATTTTTTCAGATTAAAATCTTTCAGCTCAGGCATGTTGGTCGGATTAAGATAAACACCTTGTTCAAAGTCCATGGGACCGGCACTGGCCAGCCCAATTTCCCGCACCTTTTCAGGACATTCCGATTTTAATTTCATAATAATTTCAGATAAGGCCTCCTGCGTACCCTTTAAACTTTTGGGCCGGGAAACAATCCTGACCTCACCGGTCCGGCCGGATTTATCAATCCAGGTTCCCCGCAGGTTTGTTCCTCCGAGATCAATGCTGATATACATAATACCTGCCTGTTTTATTATAAATCATGAGTATCCCAGTTGATTTTGAAATGAAACAAAATCTTTGATAATTTTACTATGGTCGAATGCCAGATCCGGCAAGTCGTGCCAGCTGAAAAAACGGGCGTTGGCAGCATCGTCACCAGCCGCCAATTCGTCTGGATCAAGGGCGTAGGACATATAAACCACGCTTAGGGTATGTGATCTGGGATCCCTGTCCGGATGGGAATATACCCCAAGAAGTCCGGTTAATACTACATCAAGACCGGTTTCTTCCCTGGCTTCTCTCACAGCTGCGTGTTCCGCCCTTTCATTATAATCGATAAACCCGCCGGGAAGTGCCCATCCATGCGGGTAATTTTTTCTTTCAATCAAAAGAATCTTTTCAGGAGGCTTAAAGATTATTATATCAACCGTGGGTACAGGATTTTTATAATGCAGGACAGGTTGCTTGCAGAACGGACAAGGTTTATAATAACTCATATAATACAATCTCTTTTAGATAGTTATGGTATCAATTTTTCAAGATAATGTAATTTATTAGAACTGGCAATATCTGAATTCTTTTGATCCAGGGACAGGCTTTGGATAAAAAAAGCCGGCTGGTCTGTTCACACGAACAAATCAGCCGGCTTTTGCAAAAGGAGGAAGAAACTTAAATATCTTGTAGCAATATGCAGACCAAAACAAATTGCGGTGCAAAACTCCCTTTTCACCTTGCTTTTCTGATATCAGATCTGCCCTGAAAGTAAAAAAAATTGAACCCGTCTCCTGAGTTCGACTATTTAAGCGTAATCATGGTTCAAAATTTTAAACTCTTTATGTTGATTATTCTTTACAACAGGAAATAATATGAACAACACGCAGAAAACTGTCCTGGTTCTTGGAGCAAGCGGTTATGTGGGAGGACGACTTGTCCCTTTGCTGATTGAAAAAGGATACAAGGTCCGGGCCGGAGCCAGAAATCCAGATAAACTGTCATGCCGTACCTACTCTAAACATCCAGAATTTGAGGCAGTCAAAGTGGATGTCCTGGATAAATCAAGCCTGAACAAGGCCTGCAAAGGATGCCTCGCTGCCTTTTATCTTGTTCATTCCATGGGACCAGGAGCCAGAGGAAAAGGCGATTATGCTTCCAGAGACAGGGCAGCCGCGGAAAACATGGTCCAGGCATCCCAGAAGACAGGACTTGAACAAATTATTTATCTTGGCGGACTGGGCGAGCACGGCAAGGAACTAAGTCATCATCTGAAATCCAGGCTGGAGGTCGGTGAAATACTGCAAAAAGGCCCGGTTCCGGCAACTTTTCTAAAAGCGGCCATGATCATAGGTTCTGGCAGCGCTTCTTTTGAAGTCATGCGCTATCTTGTGGAACGTCTGCCTGTAATGATTACCCCCAAATGGGTCCATACCCCCTGCCAGCCCATAGCAATTTCCAATGTACTGGAATATCTGGCCGGATGCCTTAGTAGTCCTCAGGTAAAAGGACAGACCTTTGAAATCGGAGGACCGGATATCCTGACTTACGCGCAGCTTTTTCAAGTTTACGCTAAAGAAGCGGGCCTGGCCCCGAGGTTGATAATTCCTGTCCCCCTGCTGACTCCCACCCTCAGTTCCTACTGGATACACCTGGTTACTCCAGTGCCTTCTTCCCTGGCCAGGCCTCTGGCTGAAGGCCTTAAAAATCCGGTTGTCTGTAAAGAAAACCGGATCAGAGAAATAATCCCTCAGGATCTTTTAACCTGCAAAGACGCAATAAACCGTGCCCTGGACGGAATCCGGCGTGAAGAAGTTGACACCTGCTGGAGCGATGCCGGAGAAATAAATGTTCCTGAATGGGCCGCCTGTTCTGACAGTACTTATGCCGGAGGAAATATTTATGAAATAGCCTACAAGGTAAGACTCGATCTTCCACCTGAAAAAATCTGGCCGGTTATTGAAAGTATCGGGGGCAAAAAAGGCTGGTATTATGCAGATTTTTTGTGGCGAATCCGGGGAATGGCTGACAAACTGCTGGGCGGCCAGGGTTACCGGGAAGGACGAAGAGTTCAAAAAGAACTGCGTTATGGAGATACGCTTGATTTCTGGAGAGTAATCCTGGTTAAAAAATTTGAACAATTAAAACTGCTGGCCGAAATGAAAGTTCCGGGGCAGGCAGTTCTGGAATTTGACCTTTTTCCAGGGGATGACCATGACAGTTTGCTTGTGCAAAGGGCCAGATTTTATCCCAGAGGGCTTTGGGGACTGGCTTACTGGAACAGCTTGAGTCTGGCCCACAAATGGCTGTTTAAGGGAATGCTTAGAAAAATTGCCAGTGATTCGCAGGCAAAAATTCTTAAAGGTCCGGTTAAGGTGGAAAAAACAGATCAAAGCTGCCGGTGGTCATGATCTAATCCTCCACCCTTTATCCATAATCTGTGAAGCAGATATCTTGCCGGGCCTGATAATCATCAGTTCTTTAGATCCGCAAACCCTTACCAGGGTAGACGGAAGATCCCCGGCCGGGGCCTCATGAGAATCCAGGACAAAATCGACTTTTGCCCTCAGACGCCTGTCCAGCTCCTGGAATTTTGCGCATGAAGGCTTTCCGCTGAAGTTGGCACTGGTCGCAATAAGCGGAACCCCTGCCCTCAGGCAGAGATTTGCCGCGTCCTGGTGCGGGGTAACCCTGATGGACACCATCTGGTCAGGGTCCTTGACCCCGTAGGGTATGCGGTTTCCGGCTCTGACCAGAATGGATAATGGGCCGGGCCAGAATTCTTCAGCCAGTTTCCCGGATAAATCATCAATATCCACAACTTCCGTACATTGAGACACAGAACCAGCCACCAGGGGCAAAGGCTTGTGTCCCGGCCGTCCCTTGATTGTCCTGATTGTTTTCAGTACTCCGGTATCTGTGCCAAGGCCGCCCAGGGCAAAAAAGGTTTCCGTGGGGTATATGATTACCCTGCCCTCTCTGATCAGCCGGGCTGCTTGATTAATCTTATTATTCATATTAATGTTTTCATGCAAAGGCCGATAAAACAGTATGCTTGCCCGGCCAGGGATATCTACTAAATAATCCCAAAAATCAAATCATTTTGGCAGGAAAGTTGCTCATTATTTACCAAAGTTCATATTCACAGGAAAATTTTTCCGTTAAGGAGAGACTATGAAAATTAATCCGGAACAAATCAATCAAATAGCCCGTGAAAACGGGAATGTTCAGAAAAGCAGGACATCTTCAAATGAATTCGGAAAAATGCTGGAACAGGAGATCTCCAGGGAACAGACAGGCACCGGGACAGGATCATCAGCCGCCGCCCGACTGGATATTATGCAGCAGAGCCAGCTTCTGGGCAGTTCATTAATAACCTCACAAAAACAGGAACCGTCATTTATGAACCAGATGGACAGCCTTTTGAACATGTGGGAAAATTATGCCGCTGATATGGATTCCCGGGATTCCAGTCTGAAAAAAGTCTATCAGGACCTGCAGGATATCACCCAGGGAATTAAGGACATGAAAAAATCATCGTCTTTTGACCATCAACGTCCGGAAGTAAAGTCCATGATTCAGGAACTGGAGGTAATGAGTACCACTGAAATGATCAAGTTTAACCGCGGAGACTATCTCGCGTGATCAGGGCTAAGATCCGGCTCATATTCAAAGACAACGCGTGCCGTTTAAGTTGACACAGCGCTGCTTAAAATCTCATATCTGGGGCCGGATTGGCTTAAAAAACTTTGCCAGAGGTTTACTTTGTCAACCTTGAAAGCGGGCCACGACAGGTTGCTTGCATAAGCTGTCAACTCCTTCCATGGATCGCTTCTATGAAAATCCTTGATCCTGGCCAGGGTCAGATGTCCTTTAAAAGGTCTTTTATTTTTTTCAAAACCAAGTGCTGCCAGGCCCTGATCAATGCTGTCCGCCAGACTGATCAGTGAATGAACATCCTGCCCGAGTCCCAGCCATGCCACCCTGTACATGCCTTTGGAGCCGAAAAATCCACCTCCGGACCCTTTCAGGGTAAAACTGTCAAAAACCATCTCCTGCATGAATTCATTGAGTTCCGGCAATCTGCTCTCTTCCACTTCCCCCAGAAATTTAACAGTTAAATGCCAGTTTCCAGGCTTTGTCCAGACCAGTTTTGATTTAAACCTGCCATCCCATTCCTTTTTTATGGATCCAAGCATTTCCTGATACTGGTCAGGCAGCGGGATTCCAATAAATATTCTCATAACACCTCAGGGAAAAGAAAACTTTTCCGGATAAAAGTCATCCAAAAGCCAGATTGTTAAGAGGGGTTTTGCCTTGAAACATATCATCAAGGACTCCCCGCTCCTGCTTCTGGATCACTAGATCAGATACAGGAGGACTGCTGCCTGTCCTGGCATAAATCTTAATACCCTTATCAAGAAAATCAGACAGGACAAACCCGGCCTTGACCCGGACTGGCTTGGGAACCTCATTCCACTTGACAGTGAGGGTCACAAACGGCGTATCCTGACCAGCAAGGCGGATAAGATTGCCGGTCCGTGCCAGGGTTTCCTGGATAAGCCCGGGGCTGAATCCGCTCCATTTGGCCAGGGAATTAAAAAAGGACGGCTGCAGAACAAGGTAATAGAGCGGATCAATTTTACAGGCACAAGATAATCCGGGCACATTCAGAATGCTGGAATCTTCAAGGTATTTTTCAGCCACCCGCCGCTGCAGTTCCGTTAAAATCTGCTGATAATCATGCACTGACTGTTCTCCTGATAAATGTTTTTCAATAATTATAACAGGACCTGGAAAAGGGTTCAATCAAAGAATTGGAATCAGGAAAATACAAAAACAACTATTTATCCTGAATCCGTGAAATTGGTACTTTTGAATTTATTGCTTATGCGGGTTTCGGGGTTTGACAAAAGGGCCGCAAACTGTCTGAGCGACTTAGGCGGACTTAATCAAAATCCTTTAACCATCTGAGCTGATTTAGAAAATAAATAAGTATCTCCAGCAAAACCTCATCACTGGCAAGGCCGGGATTTTGATTTAGACCGCCTTGAAGCGAGTTTTTGCGACCCTTTTGTCAAAATCCGAAACCTGCTTTCACGGATTCAGGATTTATCAAAGCCAATGGCTGACCTGAGATTTTGCTGTTGATCAGAAAATATGCTTAACAAGTAACGGTTAAATCCGGATTTATCCACTCTGCCTGACAGGCAGGACATGAAACCTGCAGACCCGGTCCTGATGCAGCGCGGCCCCCTGATTCATATCCAGTATCCAGGCCCTGGTTCTGCTTTGAGAATCAGCACTCCAGAGCCAGGAAATCTGCTGAAGATTCCACAGATCAGGTCCGCAAAAATCTTCAAGGCTCTGTCTTGGCTCAAGCAGGGTCATGAGTTCGTCCACTGTGGGCACTCGCCAGGGAAACGCGTTTCCAGGCGCAGCATCCTGCTGGTTTAGGGTCTGAATATATTTAAAGGTCTGGTCAAAGTTAAGTTTCCTGCCGGAAATACTGCCCGCCCAGGTCAGACCCGTAGCATGATCCAGAACTTCCTGACCAGTTATTTCAAATTTATTTTCAAAGTATTTTACAGGCTGCATTAAGCTGTTCATGTTTTGGAAAGGAACAAGGCTGCTTTTTCCCGTATGAACAGGCCTGCTTCGAACTTCTGAACCTCTGACAAAAACACCTTCATGCCTTTGACCAGACAGGGCGCATACCTGTTCCTGCCGTTTAATCCAGTCTGTTTTCAATTCCCTCAGCTTACTGTTCATGGACGCAGCGTCAGGAAAACGGTTCGCCGGATCAGGAGCCATAGCCTGCTTAAGCAGATTCTCCCACCCAGGCCCCAGGAGAGAATAACCGGCAAAGTCCTCTTCACCGGTGCCGGGCAGATATCCAGTAACCATTCTTTGCAGAACAACCCCGGCTGAATAAATATCAGCGCGCGGGTCAGCCTTTTCAGGATTATCAATCTGTTCCGGAGCGGCGTAATAAGGGGACCCCACAATCATTCCTGCCGGGGTTTGTTCGTTATCATTCATGAACCGCGATAACCCGAAATCTATTATCTTAACCTGTCCGGAACGGGTCAGCATTATATTCTCCGGTTTGACATCCCTGTAAACCAGGCCGGACTGATGAAAACCGGATAAAGCGTCCAATACCTGAAAAACAATCTCTAAAGCCTGCAATGGAGACAAAGGCCGGGTTGGCTTTTCCACCAATGTTTGTTCGCCGATGACAAGCCCCAGGTTCAAGCATAAATATTCCTGGACCATAAAAGGCAGCTCCTTATGCTCCCCCACTTCAAAAACTCCGGCCACGTGCCTGTTTCCAAGCTTTTCCATGATATGGGCTTCTTTTAGGAATCTTGCTTTAATCTCTTCATAGCCGAGCACATCCAGCATGATTTCACTGGGCCGCATAATCTTCAGGGCCCTCAGCCTATTCCGGTCCAGGTCCAGAACCTTATATACGCTGCCCATTCCGCCGCGGCCCAAAAGGCTGAGCAGCCGGTATTTTCCAATACAGCGCATCTGCCTACCTCAGACGCAGGGCAAAAAACTCCGGGAAACCCCGATCATAAATTCCCTGAATGGTCTTTTCAATATTATATTCAACAAAACAGACTTCCACTGTCTGCTTTGCCTGATCCCAGATAACATATTTGGCTCTGTTGTCTCCATCACGGGGCTGTCCTACGCTGCCGGCGTTTATGAGTATTTTTTCCCCCTTAAGTTCATGAATTCCTCTGGAGATTCTCTGGCGGGTGATTTCAGAACGGGTGCAGGATATCATTTCCAGTTCATGTGTATGGCCCACAAAGACCATACTCTGTTCCACGTCAGCTATTATTTGCAGAAGTTTTTTATCGTCTATATCAAAAAGATATCTGGTTACAGAGTCAGGCGGACATCCATGCACCAGAAGCATGCCGTGTTCTTTGCGTACTTGGGGCCAGGTTGAAATAAAGCTGAGAGAGTATTGGGACAGGAGCTTGACCGCTTGATCAAAATGCAGGCGGGTGGGATGGTTGAAATAGTTTTTCATCCCCGGCTGAATCAGGGCCAGTTCATGGTTGCCCAGAACACAGGGGATATCTTTGTCATGCAAAAGACGTACGCAGAGTTCCGGTTCCGGACCATAGCTGATGGCGTCTCCCAGGAAATAACAGGCCTGGACGTTTCTGGAATCAGCATCCCGAAGCACCTGACGGAAAGCCTCAATATTTCCGTGTATATCTGAAAAAACAGCTATGCGCACTATTCCGACCTTGCTGGTATTTCAGCTGTGTGAAATGATAGTGGTTTTCAATCAAAAAACAATTATTTCATACCCCTGGTTCATATAGCCGGTCATGCCGGGATGTCCGGACATATCATCAAGCAGTTTAAGGTCCTGATCCTGAGCATCTTTTATCGTTCCCATTTTATTAGAACAGGCCCGGCAGACCCCCAGAACAAGCCCTTTGGACCTGGCCTTTTCCCATAATTTGTTCAGGGGATTTTCTGTTTGAACAAGATCAGGGATAAGTTTAGTTGCCGTGCCTTCTATAACAATGCCAACTTCCTGTCCATTCTCCGACATGTCCAGGGCATTAAGCAGAACATGAACAAAGCAAAGCGGGTCACCATTAAATACGAATAAAGCCGTCTTTTTCATCTCATCCTCCAGATTTTTCCCCTTCCTTCTTTTTTGAGCAAAGAAGAAAGGGGAAAATATTGTAATACAGTCGAATTATTTTTTTTAAGCTGCAAAAATGGTTTAATCAAAAGCCATGTCGGTTTTCCATTCTTTCCAGACATTGCCCACAAGATCCGGACCGGGCTTGAGGGTCATTTTGCCCGGCTTCCAGCCTGAAGGTGTTGCTTCCGCTCCCTTGCTTTTTCTGATAAGCTGAAAAGCCTGGATCTGCCGGAGGGTCTCGTTAATATTCCTCCCCGCTGGAGGAGTAAGCACTTCATACCCCTGAATCACTCCGTCAGGATCAATCAGAAAGCGTCCCCTGGTTTCCACTCCGGCATCCTCATCGTAAATGCCATAAACTTTTCCAACCCTGCCTCCTGCGTCGGAAAGCATGGGAAAAGGCACTCCTCCGTCGACCATCTTGGATATTTCGTGATCATCCCACATTTTATGAACAAACATACTGTCAATGCTCATGGACAGAACATCCACTCCAAGCCTTTGAAATTCAGGATACATTACAGCAACTGCTGAAATTTCTGTTGCTCAGACAAAAGTAAAATCTCCGGGATAAAAGCACAGAACAACCCATTTCCCAAGATAGTCAGATAATTTCACATTGACAAACTTACCATTCTGATAGCCCGGCGCTGAAAAATCAGGAGCTTTTCTCCCTACCTGAATCATTTTTTTCTCCTCTCTGATTATTGGTTTGTCTTGGTTTTCTTGTTCAACTGTTTCCTCTCCCACCGGTCCTCCGGTAGGTCTGGCACAACCCGCAGGCAATTCTTCAGCCATATAACCTCCTTTTTTGGTTGAGACACTTTACTTTTAAGTAACTTAAAGTGTCTATACTATAAATTCAAAATATTACGGCTTGCTATAGAGATTGCTTCGGTCGCTTTGCTACCTCGCAACGACAGGTAGCGAGCAACCCCGTCTGTCATTGCGAGAAAGTCTTCGAGCGCGGCAATCTCTCCTGTTATTCGCAGGTTCGGTCCCGGCCGCGCCCGGATGGAAGGCTTAGAAATGCAAGCATGTTTAAAAAACAAGGAACTATTCCCATATTTTTTGGGCCGGGAGCCTGTCCATTATTTAACAGCCTTACTCGTTCAGATTTAACATATAATGAACAATTACAAAAAAACAAGGGAAACAGAAATGATTAATCCGGGACCAGTCGGACTGGAAAAAGAGAGGTTCAAAGCAAATGACATGGTATGCTGCTGTTTCGGGCATACAAGGAAGCAGATAAAAGAAGACTTTGTTGATAATGGAAGGTCTGTAATTTTTGAAAAGTTAGCAAGTGAAAAAAATCAGGAGACTGTGATTGCGCTCGGAAAAATTCAAAAAATCGCTGATGTTTAGCGGATGTCCGCCAGGTGGTGGATAATATGGCAAAGAAAACTAAATAATTTTCCAGAAGAACCTTGGCAGACTGAAAAAGCCCTTACCCTGCGGACTGACATAAACACTGCATTGGAACGAATCAGGACTCAGAAAGATACTTTATAAGTCCTTCCACAGCCTGCGCAGCTGTCTGGGATTTAATTTCCAGACGGTTACCCTGGAAACAAAATTTTTCCCACCAGGATTTATTCAGGACACGCCAGGCAATAAATACGGTTCCTACCGGTTTGTCAGGGGTCCCTCCGCCGGGTCCGGCAATACCTGAAACCGCTATACCCGCCTCTGTATGGGTCAAAGCTGTCAAACCCTTCACCATGCCTAGAACGCATTCACTGCTGACAGCACCGTGATTAACAAGAAGCCCTTCACTCACGCCCAGAATATTTTTTTTCATGGCGTTGGAATAGGTTACTACTCCGCCGGCGTACCACCCTGAACTGCCCGCTTCATTGGTCATTAAATGACCAATAAGACCCCCTGTGCATGATTCAGCCGTGCCTATAAAAAAATCTCTTTTAAGCAGCAGGTCTGCTAATACACCTATTCTCGCGGATATAAAAGGCATTAGGCTATCCTAATGTATTTATCAATTTCCAGTCGAAAAGAAATCAAAGTGGAAACTGATTACTTATCAAGAGCCAATATCCTTGTAACCCAGGTCAGTCAGGGCATTGGAT
Organism: Desulfonatronovibrio sp.; assembly: GCA_046541915.1. Taxonomy (GTDB): domain Bacteria; phylum Desulfobacterota; class Desulfovibrionia; order Desulfovibrionales; family Desulfonatronovibrionaceae; genus Desulfonatronovibrio. The sequence continues at coordinate 13,744 of JBKHCI010000010.1, forward strand.
ACTATCTTGCGCAGGTCGGCGGGTTTGAAAGGCTTGGCAATCATATCATAGGCACCTTTTTCCATAGCTTCCCTGGCCAGAGCAGCGGTGGCAAAACCGGTAATGATAATAACTTTGGTTTTGTCAGATTTTTTGCGGACTTCTTCCAGAATCTGAATACCATTAACATTATTCATGACAATATCGGTGATAACCACTTCGTATTCGAAATCTTTAATCTTTTCTATGGCTTGCTGAGGGTCCTCAAAAACATCCACATTGCAGCCAATTTTGGCCAGGGCCGGTTTCAGACGACTGCCGACTATTGGTTCATCATCAATAAGTAAAACATTAATATTAGTTTCCATCAATATCTCCCCTGCTAAAAGCAAATATAAAAATTCAAAAAATTATATAAAAATTAATGTCCACAGGATATGCTGTCAAAAAGTTCCTTTTCGTTATAAACCTCAACCTGCTTGACCCCTTCCAGCCTGACCAGTTCTTCCTTGATCTTTCTGGCCTGATCCTTTTTGTTCAGCCTTGGCCCTCTGGTGTACATGTAAACAAGCCCGTCCTTTGATTTGACTTCAGCCCGAATATCCTGTTCAGCCAGGTAAGCCTTCACCCTGCTGGAAACAACCTGGTCACTGACGCAGCCTACCGAATAAGTCATGGGTTGAAAACGTTCATGGCTGGCTGCATGCATTATTGAATCTATAGCTTCATCCAGGGTCAGGTTACCGACATTCAAGGTAATATCATAAAGAGAACTGTCTGTAATATCCAGCCCATATATATATTGGACCCACTTACGGTAATTCTCTTCTTTGAAAGAAATACCTTTTTCCAGTTGCTCTTTGGGAAGATCTATCAGTTTACTCAACTCAATCAAATCTTTAATACCGCACAGCATCCTGACCTTCAATACATGGGATACATTTTTAAACAACGGATATCCTACAAAGCCGGCACATAAAATCTTATCCCTGAGGAGGTGCTCCGCCAGAACAGCCTCCAGATAAGATATGTGCTTAATCGTGCTGGAGCTTAACCTGTGCATTATGCCGATTTTACACTCAATAGACTGAGCCAGCACATCTTCTCCCACTGAGTACCTTGCGGAGGCCTCTTTTATCAGGTCGTCTTCAGTGATGTAAGTAAAACCAGTTTTTTCCGCCACTATTTTGGATACACCCCTGGCGAATTCAGGCAGATCTGAAAAAATCGCGAGTATTGACACTTTATCCTCCGTATTGAACTGTTTTCTTTTGAATTTTAGAAACAGTATATGTTTATCCGCTTGCTGAAAAAGTCCTTACCCAACAGGATGTTCAACAATTTCAAGTGCAAGGAGCAAGAAAGTTCAAGGTCGCAGCGCATTCAGGATACGTAAGAGTTTGTACTTTTTGCAGCGGCGCAGCCTGTTACCCTGTAATCGGGATCAGAAAACAACCTTAGTGAGCTTAACTGACTGTTGAATAAGATTTTTTTTCACGCTGTTCAAATATCTGTCTGAATCAGATTCCGTAAAAGAAATACATGACTGATATCATAACAACCAGAAACAGTACAGTCATCACCCCCCCAGCCTTTATAAAATCGACCGTCCTGTATTTGCCAGGCCCCATATAAAGGGCGTTCACCTGGTGTGTGGGCAGGATAAAGGAATTGGAAGTGGCAACGCCTACAACCAGCGCGGCCATTCTGGGATCGATCCCGGCAGCCATGGCCATGTTTACCACCAGGGGAACCAGCAGGACCGTAGCTCCTACATTGGAAACGACCAAGGTAAAAAAAGTAGACAAAAGACCAATGGTGGCCAGCAGAACAACTCCGGGCACGTCACCGATAATACCGAGAACATTCTGTGCGATCCAGGCTGCTGCTCCTGATTTTTGAGTGGCTATCCCCAGGGGTATGAGCCCGGCCAGCAGAAAAATTGTCCTCCAGTCAACCGCCTGGTAGGCTTCATCAATATGAAGAACCCTGCAGAGAATCATTCCGAAAGCCCCGGTCATAAGACAGACAGAAAGCTGTATCCCGAAAACAATTATCATTACCAGGGATACCATGAGCCAGAATCCAGCTATAAACGCTTTTTGAGGCTTCATGACTTCGTTTACAGGAGTAGTAAAAATAAAGTTATGCTGTTCCTGCAGGATATTAAACCTTTCCCAGGTCCCATGAAGCACAATTGTATCACCGGGTTTGAGTTTTATGTCACTCAGACCCGTATAAAAAGTTTCTTCAGCCCTGGAGATTGCTACGGGATTAACCTGAAACTGTTCCCAAAAATGGCATTCTCGCAATGTTTTGCCGATAAATTCAGACCGGGGCGCCACAACCGCTTCAACCACTCCTGACATTGAAGGAGCCAGGTCATCCTTGAATATATTCAGGCCCGCCTTTACCTTTAACCCGTAATCAGCGGCCAGACGCTGAATATTATCTTCCTGGCCCAGGACAGCAATATGATTCGCCGGACCTATTTCCATTTCCGGAGTTAAAGACATAACCTTGATATTATCTCTGGCGGACAGAGCAACAACATTGACCTTATAGTTTTCACGCAGATCCTTAATGGTCAGAGGATCCATAAATACACCGAAATCAGGCGGAGTTTCAAGCTCAAAGGCCTGGCTGATTTCTTCATAAGCCTCCACCGGAGAAGCCCCCCGCCCTTCATCACTGTCCTTGTCTTTTTGTCCTTTTGGAAGGACAAACCTGCCCATGACAATAAAATAAAGTATCCCACTGGCTACCAGGGCCAGTCCGATGGGGGTCACATCAAAAAGGCCAAAGGGCTCCAGATCATAGGGGGCCAGCAGATCATTAAGCAATATCAGCGGACTGCTTCCCACCAGGGTTATGGTACCTCCCATTATCGCGCAAAAGCCTATGGGCATCAGCAGCTGAGAAAGTGAAATATTCAGGCTTTTGGAAACGCGTTTAATGGCCGGCAGGAAAAGAGCTGCCGCACCAATATTCTGCATGAAGCTTGAAATTATGGCTACAGTGGCACCCATGAAGACAATGACCCTTGAAGAACTGTTGCCGGCCAGTTTTAAAATGGGGTTCACTATCCTGTTTATAAGACCTGTTTTATCAAGCCCGGCTCCAATAATTATGACAGCGATAATAGATATAACCGCATTACTGCTGAATCCGGAAAAGGCCTCTTTAGGGGTTACCAGGCCCAGCAGAGGCAGGGAAACAGTCATAAGTATAGCCACCATATCAACCCTGATCCACTCCATGACGAACAGGAATATGGCCAGACCTATCATAAACAAGACAAGAATGATTTCTGTATTCAGTGTTGTTGCTTCCATAGTTATTTACACCTTTCTGTTAAACCCTTTACAGTGATTATCCTGCAGTTAGTCGTCTGTTTCAAACTTTCCACATGTTCAAGAAACGCCGGATATAAATGATTATTATTATCCGGAGCTGACATTACTATCTCGCTGATATCATGCCTTTTTACCCATTTGCAGATTTCAAGTTCATATTCCTGCAGATTAAAAAATTTATCATCCTCTGCCTCTTCCTGGAACAGATAATCATTGATTAATTCTCTGATCATCAATTCAACAGAACCACCCTGGCCGTCTGAATTATCTGGAATGTTTCCTGAGAGGTCTTTTCGGAACAGTATAAAAATCGGCACTGCTGAACTGCGTTCAGCATAATGCACTGCAAAATTAACTGCATTAAGTGACAATTCATTCATTCCGAATAAAGGGACCAGTATTGTACGCACTGTCAACTTCTCCATAATAAGAAAATTTTGTCCGGGAACCGATTAGTCAATATGTATATCCGGACAAAAACCAAAAAACATCCAGCCAGAAAAGATACTTTACGGGCGGAAATCTGACAATCAGACATTGCTATCAAACATTGTGCCATTACTGAAATAGCTTGAAATAAAGAAGAAAACACCGTTTTTAAACCTGAAAAATCGTCTTTTTCCGGCAACAACTGTTTCGTTTTGAAACTTTACTCTTTATCTGTCTCAATCCATTTCAGGCAGGTCAACCGAGCTGATTCCATCCTTCAGGTAATTACCATACTCCTGCGCCGACTTAATCAGCCTCACTAATTCAGGCGGATCAACCGGCTTGCTCATAAAATCAAATGCTCCGTTTTTCATCCCCTGCATTCCAAGTTCAACAGAGGCGCAGCCTGTAAGAATAATCACCTGAACCAGAGGCTTAATCTCTTTGATTTTCTTTAAAACCGTTATCCCGTCCATCCCGGGCATCAACACATCCAATACCGCCACATCAATGGATTCATTCTTAACAGTTTCCAGTCCTTTTTCTCCGCTGTCAGCTGTTTTGACTTCAAACTCTTTTTTTTGCAGGTATTTACCTAAATATTTAAGAGTTTTAGGTTCGTCGTCTACTAGCAGAATACTGCCCATAGTCCATCTCCTTGGTTCCTCTTTATCTGAATAGTATAAATCCGGATCAATTTTTTTTCAGGCTTAAGTTTCATAATGAAACTAGATTTTGTTATACTGGGCACTGTTTTACCTGAAAACAAAAAACATAATCGTGGACAGTGTTTCATTTTGCAACAGGCATGCCTGCGCCTTTTTTGTTTGCTTTGTAATATTCTGAATTATATAGTACAAATCAATGGCACAAGAATTGATAAGTTGATGATTGCAATTAAGGGTCCGGAGGAAATCAACTTTGTAAGCCATTAAGGCTTTTTAACGGCACTGACAATCTATAACCAGGATTGTTTCCTTGTCAGGAAGATTCCAGGGATATTGGCAAATGATCAATATTAAGGCTATTTATAAAAAATTCATCAAAGGTCCTGAGAACTATGCTGACACTGAAAATTCAGATCCAGCCACTCAGGAATTTAAGACCAAATACTGGAATTTCAAAAATCTTTTGACTATTAATCAGAAGATCCTGGAAATAATGTCTGAAATGGAACAGACTCTAACCGGAAACAAGGTATACGGCTATTCCTTCTTAAGAAAAAATATTACTGAATTATCTGTTGCCATGTTCAGGGTGATAACCCTGCTGGACAGGATTGCTCCGGGAAAATACAGCACATTGCTCAATAAATTTGAAAAAATTCACACCAGCCTGGACAACATACATCTGGAGATAGAGCCAGGTGGATATCATGAGGAATCCTGGCTCTGCCGCGACATTCAACAGATAAGACGCGAAGACGCGCCAACAGCCGGGGCAAAGGCTGCCAATCTTGCAGAAGTCCAAAACATTCCTGGAATTATTATCCCGGATGGATATGTACTTTCCGTAAAGGCCCATGAGCTGTTTATTCGGGAAAACAACCTCAATCCACAGATTGAACAGATAATCCAATGCATTAATTTTGACAAACTAGAAGAAGTATATGAAGCCAGCGCGCGTCTTAAAAGACTTATTAACGCCGCAAAAGTGCCGGATGCTGTTCAGGAGGTCATGGAGGCAGCCTACAAAGATCTGGAAGAAAGGCATGGCCGGGGAATCCGTCTGGCAGTACGAAGCAGCGCCACAGGAGAAGATGAACTGCAAACTTCTTTTGCCGGTCAGTACCATTCCGTACTGGAAGTCTCTGGAAATGAACTTGCAAATGCTTATAAAAAGGTCCTGGCTGGAAAATATAATGCCAGGGCACTTCTTTACAGACATAACAAAGGTTTTTCCGACAGGCACGTGCGCATGAGCGCCGCATTTCTGGTCATGCAGGACGCTGCCGCAAGCGGAGTCATTTACACAAACAACCCTGAAACCGGTACTGACGATGTGGTAATCAGCGCGCTTCGCGGCCTGCCTAAAGCCCTTGTAGACGGCTCGGCTGATCCGGACCTGTATATTTATTCCAGAACAGAAAAAAGATTGACAGACAAAAATATCAATGAACAGACGACAATGCTCTGTCATTCCGCTGAAAAAGGCATGATCAGCGTAAATCTTGACCCTGAGTCAGGCCGGGAGCCTGCTGTTACCGACCAATTTGCCCTTACTCTGGCAAAAATCGCAATGGACCTGGAAAAGCACTTTGGAAGACCTCAGGATGTTGAATGGTGTGTTGATCCATCCGGAAAGACAATCATTCTTCAGACCAGACCGCTTCAAATACATCACAAGACTGTTGACTCTGCTGAAGCTGAGCATTCATATTCAAGTTTCAGAAACAATCTTGCGTCAAAGGATATCCAGCCGGTTTTAAAAGGCGGAATCACCGCGTCCGGAGGCATAGCCCAGGGAACTGTTTTTCTCGTTGAGTCTCAAAAAGACGCAGGCAGTTTTCCTCAGGGAGGGATACTGGTTGCCAGGGACGCCCTGCCCCGCTGGTCAAGTCTGGCAGGCAAGGCATCAGGACTGATTACTGATCATGGAGCCGCGGCCGGTCATCTGGCTACAGTTGCCAGAGAATTCAATGTTCCGGCCCTGTTCAACACTGGAAACGCCACCGCTGTTCTGGCCGAAGCCTCTCATGTCACCCTGGACGCATGGGCCTGTGAAGTGTTTGAGGGCTCCCTGCCATACACGATTCCCGCGTCATCAGAAGAAAAAGGCAGGATGCACAATACTCCGGTTTATTCGGCCTTAAAAAAAATACTTTCCCTGGTCAGACCCCTGAATCTCACAGATCCTGATCATGAGAACTTCTCTCCTGAACATTGCGAAACTTATCATGATATTCTGCGTTTTTGTCATGAAAAGGCTGTGGATGAAATGTTTTGTCTGGGGCAGGAATATGAGGGGACCGAAGCATCAGGCAAAAGACTTGTTGCCGGAGTTCCTACCCAGTGGTGGCTTATCAATATCGGCGGGGGCTTTAAAAAACGGAAGATTCAAGACAGGATCAGACTGAGTGAAATCAGTTCCCAACCCTTTCTTGCTGTCTGGGAAGGCATGGTCAGTCATGCCTGGCAGGGTCCTCCCGGTGCTGATGCCAGGGGCCTGTTTTCTATTATGATGGAATCAACTATGAACAGAGATCTTGACCTTACCGGTCCGTCCTCATTTGCCCTTAAAAACTATGCCCTTGTTTCCGGCAATTTCTGCAGCCTGAACTGCAGATTCGGCTACCACTATTCAGTGCTCCAGACTTTATGCCAGGAACAGGACAGAGAAAACTACATAAGGTTCGGGTTCAAAGGCGGGGCTGCGGATATGAGCCGTAAACAGCTCAGATTGAGGCTCATGTCGCAGGTAATGGAAGAAATCGGTTTTCAAATAAAAACTACTGAAGATTCACTGCGGGCGTCTTTTGAAGGAGGCTCCAGGCCGGAAACGTTAAAACGTCTGAAAACTCTGGGATATCTTATTGTTCATACCAGACAGATGGATATGGTCATGAACAATAAAGAGCAATTTGATTATTACCAGCATAAAATGCAGACTGATATCAGCAATCTCATGAGCTGAAACACCAGAAACTCCAGGAACTATATTACAGCATCGGGAATTTTGTATTTCTTGATTTTTCTCCACAATGTGGTTCTGGGAATCTCCAGGATTTCCGAAGCCCGGACCTTATTATAGTTGGTGGCTTCAAGTACTTTGATGATATATTCTCTTTCATTTTCCCAGAGAGGCACCAGATGTTCCTGGGAAATGGTTTCAATTTCCAGACAGCCCAGATCCTGAGGCAGATCTTTTTCATCAATCCAGGCGTCCTCCCCCAGCGCCACCGCGCTGGAGATTATATGCTCCAGTTCCCGGACATTTCCGGGAAATGAATATTTGTTCAGTATAGCCCTGGCTTTTTTGGTAAAACCCTTAATCTTTTTGTTATACAGGGTATTATACCGTTTGAGGAAATACTCCATGAGCACTGGCAGGTCGTCTTTGCGCTCTCTCAGGGCGGGCGCTCGAATGGTTACCACTTTGAGGCGAAAATACAGATCTTCCCTGAACCTGGCCATACCCACCTCATGCTCAAGCTCTCTGTTGGTGGCGGAAATGATACGCACGTTCAGATCCACAGGAGTTGTTCCCCCTACCCGCAGCACTTTTTTCTCCTGCAGAAACCTCAGTAATTTAACCTGCATGGACAAAGGCGTCTCACCTATTTCGTCCAGAAATACAGTGCCTTTCTGGGCGGTTTCGAACAGCCCTGCCTTTCCCCGGTCAGCTCCGGTAAAAGCGCCCTTTTCATGTCCAAACAATTCATTGGCGATAAGTTCTTCTGAAAACCCCCCACAGTTAAAACTTACAAAAGGCTTGTCCTTTCTGTTGCTGGATTCATGGATAGCTCTGGCTATAAGTTCCTTGCCGGTCCCGCTTTCTCCCAGGATCAGCACATTGCAGTCCACCTGGCCTACTTTGTGAATAAACTTAACCAGTTCGCGTACAGGCCTGCTGACTCCAATTATTTTGGTCACCAGCTTCTTATCCAGAAGCTCTTTTTTTAATTTTCTGTTCTCATCCAGAAGGCCGAGATGTTCAGCAGCCCTGTTCAAAACCAGCATGGCCTGGTCCGGAGAAAAAGGCTTTTCAAGATAATAAAAAGCCCCTTTTTTTACCAGATCCACGGCTGTAGAAGCTGAACCGTACCCGGTCATGATTATTACCTCAGTATCCGGGGAAATGCTTTTTACCCTTTCCAGAACGCTGAACCCGTCTATGCCGGGCATTTTCAAATCACTGAGAACAATATGAAAATGACGCCTTTCAATAACAGACAACGCCTCAGCAGGATCTGTGAAGGTATGCACATCATAAATATTTTTGCCGGCCTTACGCTGCAGGGCGCGCAGCACAGCAGGTTCATCATCAATAACAGCCAGTTGAATCATATACCAACTTCTTAATTAGTTTTCATCCAGAAACGGTTCTTTTTCCTTTTGGCGGCGTCAATCTGCACAATTATTCGTCAACGTATTAAGATACGCCTCCTCATAATTGCTTGATTTCCTTGCCAAAAAGAAAAAACTCCTCGTTTCCGGAAAGAAAACCGGTATTTTCAATATCCGGAAAGAAAGACTTTCCGGATGGAAACTAATTAGAAAATGAATTTTGCAACTATTCAGCAAGATCGAATAATAAGACCTGGACCCCGGATCTGATCCGGGGTGACGGTTAAAGCAAGCCGATGACTTTTTCCGTTATTCCGGCGAAAGCCGGAATCCAGTGCATTTGTATAGTCTTATGCCGAATGCGGTGAACAGTTACTGAATTTTTAAAAGTGCCGGACTTCATCATTAATAACCCCGTGAATATCTGTCATAAGGAAGAATTACATTGAATACAGTGTACTTTCCTTCTTCACTCTGAACTTCAATTCTGCCGCCATGGTTCTTAATAATTCCCTGCGAAACCGACAATCCCAGTCCGTTGCCCTTGCCCACTGGTTTGGTGGTGAAGAAAGGATCAAATATCCTGGCTTTTACCGGTTCAGGTATTCCTTCTCCATTATCGCGCACGCTGACCATGATAAAACCACGGGTATTGGTATATTTTTTAACCGCTATGAGCACTTCCCTGTCCCTGTCCACCGATTCAACAGCATCCAGGGCATTAATGATCAGATTAAGAAAAACCTGTTTGAGCTGCTGTTTGTCTCCGCGAATATGGGGCAGATCCGGTTCAATCTCCACATTTAATTCAATGCCTGATACCCTGGCCTGGTTCAAAGCCAGATTTGTTGTAGACTTGACCAGATCGCCAATATTTACGGCCTCGCTTATGGATTCGCTTTCCCTGGTAAAATCAAGCAGGTTGCGTACAATATTTCTTGACCTGTCGGTTTCTCCTATTATGTCCTGCAGCATATCGGTTTTTTCTTCATCCGACATATCTTTATAGTCTTCCAGCAGGGTGTGCGCGGTAAGCATTATATTGTTCAGGGGATTATTAAGTTCATGGGCCACGCCAGCTGTCAGGGTGCCTATGGCTCTTTGTTTGTGAGATTCAATCATGGAATTGTGATGGTGTTCCAGTTCGTTAAGCATCCTGTTGATAGCCAGTTCTACAATGGTGAACTCATCGCGGTATTTATAAACCGGCATTATCGGCGTAAAATCACCCTGAGCAATTCTGCGGGTATGGGAGATCAACCCGTTCAAAGGACCCATAAATCTACGTGACAAAAAATGGGTCACATAAAAAATCATTAACAAAAGACCGACCATGAAAAAAACAGGAACCTTCTGCAAAAGACTCATCAGCGAGTTGATGGAGGCCTGTTCTTTTTCCACAAGGTCAACAGCAGCCTCTACCATTTGAGCACCATGATCACGCAGCTGACTTTCAATGTCATTAAGATATTCATCCTGTTCACCAGCTAAATCACCATAACTCTGCAGGTAGTCAAGAAGCCCCAGGTATTTTTCCATATGGCTTTCTATCACCCTCACACGTTCGGGACTGGCTATTTTGGAAAGGTTGTCCCGGTTTTCCACAAGTTTGGTCTGAGCGTTTGCAGCGCTTTGAACCGCATCCTCAACATTGGTGCCATACAGAAAAAAGTTCTTTTCCCAGCGCCTGGCCTGTTCAATATCAAAAAGAAAATTATCCCATGTCTGCATCAGCTCAATCTTGATCTGTATCCGGTCCACTGCGATCATTGCGCCGGCGGTTATGCCCAGGGCCAGAAAAAAAATAAACATGAAAGCCATGATAATCTGCGCCCGGAATCCAAAACTCGGCCGCTGCAGCAATTCCTTGTCAGCCAGTTTGCGGTAATAGGCTTCCCTGGATTCTTCGCTTTCCATGCTTTGCGTATAAATACTATGCTCTGGCGCATCCTGGTTTCTACCGGCAATGGACATAATTTTTCTCCAAAAATATTAATTTTTTGGTATCTATTCACCATGTTTTTAAATCCTGTAGCCTGTCCGGTTTTCTTTATGTTGCAAAACTCCCTGTCGCGGCTTAAGTAAGACAAAACCTCTTTATTTGTAGTTTAAAAAAGTAAGTGCTGGTTTTGCCTAACGGAACCTTCAGCCGGTCAAACAATGCAACATAAAAAAACCGGATTGGCTACAGTCTTCCGAGTTTAATCGTAAGTTGTGGTGAATAATTATTTTTTTTCAAATCAGATTACAAAGTCTTTTACAATCAAGTATCCGGTGTATGTCTGATAAAGTCCCAGGCCAAGAAGCGTCAAGTTATTTATTCCATGAACCACCGGCAGCCATAAGCGTTTCTTCTTTCTTCTGTCCATAATTGATCCGGTCAAATAAGCAATGATCAGAAATAAGATCATGATCACGGCCGCCTGGTTATGCTTCAGAAAAACCGGGCTCATTTCCCATTGAGACTGAACCGCAACCCTGCCCAGAACAAAACCGCCCAGAAGGACAATAATAATTATCCTTCCCCAGAAAGCGTGTTTTTTCCATTCAAACTTTCCCGGTTTCTTCAGATGCAGGGCCTTAAATCTGGGCCAGGCCAGAAAAAGCACGTAAAAACCCATGGCTATTGCCGAAAGTTGAATAACAGGATGCAGCCAGAGCATTGAAAACCTCCTGATGGCTGGATTGATAAACCAAGATTTACAATTTCTCTTTTGAAAAATAAAACTTTATTTTGAGTTTTTTAAGTTCTAACAGTATTTACAATCACCGGAACATGAACCAATATATTAAAAAATATTTTATGTGAAGAGGCCTGCGGAGCTATGTTATGCTGGAAAAATTGCTGAACCCTGAATCCATTGCCGTGGCGGCATCTTCCAGAACCTCGATACGTGATGCCGTCCAGGTGGTGGCCAATCTGAAAAAATGCGGTTTCCAGGGGGCAATCTACCCTGTCAATTTCAAATCTGACAAAATACCAAAACAATCATGTTATCCTGACTTGGACTCCTGCCCCGGGGCTGTAGATTTATGCATAATCACCGCTCCTGCTTCCAAGGTTATTGCCCTGACAAAACAGGCGGCATACTCGGGAGCGGGTTCAATAATCGTTTTAAGTCCAGGATTCAAAGAAAGCGGCAGTCAGGGCAGAAAGCTGGAAAAAGAGCTGCGTGACATTTGCCTATCGCGAAGCATACCCCTCCTGGGCCCCGACTGCAATGGTCTGATTAACACACAGCACCGCATGAACGCGTCCCTTTCCTCTGTCTGTCCAGCACCAGGCGGCATCTCTGTAATATCTGAGTTCAGGGCAATGCATGCGACTGTTCCGGAATGGGCCTTAAGCCGGGGCATCGGCCTTGGAAAAATAATCAGCCTTGGAAACAGGGCCGACCTGAATGAAGGTGACTTTCTAAAAGTTCTGGCCAAAGACGATGATACAAAAGTCATAGTTTGCTGTCTGGAAAATTTTGGAGGAGAAGACGAGTTCCTTCGTCTGGCTGAACAAACCGCTGAAATCAAGCCGATAATCATGCTGAAGCCCGGAATCACCCGGGCCGGAGCACGGGTGTCTTCCATGCCTGACACCGGCCCGGCAGCCTCGGATACCGCTTATGGAGCAGCTCTTAAGCGGGCGGGCATTATCCGTGCCAGACAAATTGATAATCTTCTGGATTATGCCCAGGCATTTGCCGCCCAGCCCCTGCCTGACGGCGGCAATATCTGCGTGGTCACCAATTCCGGGGGGATGGGAGTCATGGCAGTGGATGCCCTTGAATCAACCGGATTAAATCCAGCGATCCTGAGCCGGTCCACAAAAGCCAGACTGAGAAGCATCCTGCCCAAAGCGGGTATTGTGGACAATCCAGTAGATGTCCTGGGCGATACCGGTCCCAGCCTGTTTATCCGGGTTTGCGATATAGTTCTTGACGATCCCGGCGTTCAGGGAGTCATCTTACTCATTGCCCCGCAAAAAAAAATCAGGCCTTTGTCCCTGGCAGGCAAGCTGGCCGGAATCAATCACCCATCCAAACCCGTGCTTACCTCCTTTATGGGAGGCGGTTCCATGAACAGGGCCAGAAAAAAACTTACAGAATCGCAAATACCTGATTATCCCACCCCGGAAAGAGCAGTGGACGCTATGGGTGCTCTATGTGATTACGCCGCCTGGAAAAGACGGCCGCCACGGGTGGTTACTAATTTCCCTGTTAATCATCGCCGGGTCCAGAGGGTTATTCGCTGGCATGAGCGCATGAATATTTCCCGAATCAGTGAAATCGAGGCCAAAGAAATTCTTCAGGCTTATGGTTTCCGTATTCCTGAGGGGAAACTTATCCATACCAGGGAACAAGCCGTAGAACAGGCCCTGCGCATAGGCTACCCCGTGGTAATGAAAATCATTTCACCGGACGTGATCAACCGAACCGATGTCGGCGGAATCCGCCTCAACCTGATCAGTGCCGAACAGGTCCGGGACGCTTTTGATCTTATGATGGTGCGAATCAACAGGCAGATACCCGGAGCTGATATCAGAGGAGTGTATATTGAGCGCATGGGTGCGGCAGGCCGGGAAATAATCCTTGGCATGTCCAGGGACCCTCTGTACGGGCCTGTACTCATGTTCGGCCTGGGAGGCATTCTTGTAGAAGCCATGAAAGATGTGGCTTTCCACCTGGCGCCTGTTACCGCGGATGAAGCCATGCAGATGCTTAAAAGCACCCGCTCCTATAATCAGCTCAAGGACTCCAGAGGCAATGTGTCCGTGGACCTTGATTCCATAGTCCAGAGTCTTCAGCGCATCAGCCAGCTGGCCATGGAATATCCCGGAATAACAGAACTGGCCATCAGCCCTTTTATTGTGGGTGAGTACGGGGTGGAGCCGTATGTGGCTGACGCGAACATGTCTTTAAAAAAATCCGGAAACACTAATGGATAAACCTGAATTAAAACACAGTTTTCAATGGACAGAAACATATCCTGACCTGGTTGCCGCTCCAGAGGAAGCAGCAGCCTGTATCCAGCCTGGTCAGCGCGTTTTCATCGGAACCGGGTGCGCTGAACCTCTGGCTCTGGTGCGGGCCATGACCGCCAGAGCCAGAGAACTGCCGGACACGGAAATCGTACATCTGCTGACCTTTGGCGAGGCACCATATGCGCATCAGGAAATGTCTGAATTTTTTCGGGTAAACAGCTTTTTTATAGCTGAAAACGTGCGCAATATCGTTCAGGAAGGACTTGGAAATTATACCCCCATTTTTTTATCCGATATTCCGCGTTTATTTGTCACGGGTCAGCTTACCCTGGACGTGGCCCTGATACAGGTTACTCCTCCTGATGAAAACGGCATGTGCTCCCTGGGAGTATCAGTGGATATTGTAAAAAGCGCGGTTGAAAACGCCGGGCTGGTAATCGCCCAGGTCAATCCGAATATGCCGCGTACCTGCGGAGACAGCCTGCTTCATGTCTACAACCTGGATATGCTTGTTCCCCGGGACGAACCTCTTATTGAAGTTCCGGTTTCAGGGATTAATGATACCACAAAGCGCATCGGTGAACACATAGCCTCGCTTATTGAAGACGGAAGTACTCTGGAACTCGGCATCGGCAAAATCCCTCATGCAGTGCTGCACAGTCTTTATGATAAAAAAAATCTGGGTATTCATACTGAAATGCTAACTGATGATATTATCGATCTGGTGGAGAAAGGGATAATCACTGGAACGCGTAAAACTGTTGACCGCCATAAGATCGTAGCCAGCTTCTGTCTGGGTACAGATAAACTGTTCAGATATGTGGACAACAATCCTGTTTTTTCATTTCATCCCACTGAGTATGTTAATGATCCGGCACTCATTGCCAGGCAGCACCGCATGGTGGCCATCAATGTCGCCCTTGAAGTGGATCTGACCGGTCAGGTATGCGCCGACTCCATTGGTTCTCAATTTTTTTCCGGGGTGGGGGGACAGGTTGATTTTAACCGCGGGGCTGCCAGATCCAATCAGGGCAAAGCCATTATCGCCATGCCTTCCACCGCAAAAAAAGGATCAGTTTCACGCATAGTTACCCGGCTCAGTCCGGGGGCGGGCGTGGTCACCTCCAGGGCTGACGTGCATTACGTGGTAACCGAATACGGCATTGCCTACCTGCACGGCAAAAGCATACAGGAACGTTCTCTGGCCCTGATCTGCATAGCCCATCCGGACTTCAGGGCCAGACTGCTGCGCGAGGCCATTGATGCCCGCTATCTTTCGGCGGACCTGGCAGACAAGGAAGGCAAGATTGTTGTCGGTCCCGGAGAACTTCAGACCACCTATGTGCTCAAAGACGGCACCCAGTTGTATCTGCGGCCCATGCATCCCACGGATGAACCCAAGGTACGCCGGTTATTTTACGCCCTTTCCCAGCAGACTATCTATTATCGCTACATGAGCCATACCAGAAAAATTCCCCGCAAACAGGTACGGGATTTTGTTTATATTGACCACCGCAACGAAGTGGCCATCGTCTGCACAGTACCTGCGACCTCAGGAGATGAATTTGTAGCGGTTGGCAGATATTATCTCAACGCGCGGACCAATCTGGCCGAAGTTGCTTTCGTGGTTCGGGATGACTGGCAGGGCCGGGGAATCGGCAGCTTTTTATTAAATCACCTGATAAATATCGCCAGGCGAAATGGTATCCGGGGGTTTACCGCGGAAGTTCTCCGGAGCAACATTGCCATGCAGAAGGTATTTGAAAAGGCTCCGGGAACTGTGCGAAGCGCTCCGGATGGAGAAGCATTGAGTTATGAAATTGATTTTACCTGAGTCCCAATACCGGAAAGATGGCCTTCTTGAGATTGCTGATCACCCTTAGCACTTCGCTTCGGATCTCTTTGCGCCTGCTTACATCGGGAACAACCCTCCTGTCGCGCAGTCCACCGACCCATTCGGTGTTCTCCAGCATTACCCCTCCCATTCCCATACCAGATTCATAAAAATCTTTTTCAGCCAGTACACTCCAGCATAAAGCCCAGCCGCGCACGGTCTGCTCAAAATTATAGCCTCCGCCCCCGACCATCAGAACAGGCTTGCCCATATCCACAACACGTTTCAGCAAATCAGCGTGGACATTATTTGTCAGGCGTAAATCAGCAAGGGGATCACCGGCAAGGGCGTCCATGCCCATTTCCACAACAATAATATCCGGTTTATAAGCCGTGAGGGCTGGCCAGACTATTTCTTCCAGGGCTTCAGTATAGACATCATCGCAGGTTCCAACAGGCAGGGGCACATTAACAGTAAACCCACGGCCCGGACCCTGGCCTGTTTCAGATTCAAAGCCGGTACCCGGAAAAAGATATCTGCCGCTTTCATGCAGAGAAATGGTCAGCACATCATCACGGTGATAAAACGCTTCCTGAACTCCGTTGCAATGATGAGCATCCACATCCAGAAAAGCTGTCCGCCCATTATTCTGGCTCAGTGCAATAAGCGCCAGAACTACGTCGTTTATATAACAGAATCCGGCCGCAGTGGATCGACCTGCATGGTGGAACCCGCCAGATGGATTAAAGGCCCTGAATGCTGATCCGTCAAGAAGCATCCGGGCAGCGGTTAAACTGCCTCCGCCAGCCAGACATGAAAACTCAAACATGCCTGGAAATATTGGACAGTCAGGCGTACCCAGGCCCATGGAAACCGCTTTGGATGTTACATCAGAACCTTGTGACAGACTCTGCAGCGCATCCAGATAAACAGGATCATGAAACCATTCAAGTTCCCGGCGGGTTAAAGGATCGGGGCGGCAAACATCCACACCAGGTCCGGTGAGAATACCCATGCCTTTGATCCGTTCAAAAACCGCCCCTGCCCTGCGCGTATTAAAAGGACAGGACTCTGGATACCCGTCTTGATCAAGTCTTGAGGTATGCGTGAAAACAATTTTTGGCGGGCACATGCGATTTTCCTTATCAGATTTATAAAAGCTTATTTTTTTCCATCCGGAAAGTCTTTCTTTCCGGATG
>JBKHCI010000066.1:0-8432 GCA_046541915.1 Desulfonatronovibrio sp.
AAACCGGCCGTCTTCATATATTTTGATCTTATCTCCACTGGACAGATAAGCGTGCACTGTCTTCTTTTCAGTATTGACAAGGTCCCAGTGCAGAGCTGAATCATTAAAGCCCAGTTCTTTCTTGAGATCAGCAGTAAGTTCGGCAGAATCAGATGAATATGTATCAGAATAGGAAGCGCCCAGAGCCACATGGCTGTTGCCGTTTGGTCCGCCGAAATTCTCGTCATAAAGGGTATGGGCCATAAACCTGTCTATGCGTGAAAAGCGTTTGTCAGTCAGAGAAAATTCTCCCAGATAGGAAGCCCCCTGGTCCAGGGCAAGCTGTTTCCTTAAAAAGGTTTCACCTTCTTTAGCACTGGAATTGATCACTTTTCCGTCTTTAAATTCAAGACGTACTCCCTGCACATAATTGCCGCTTCTGTATGTGGGCTGATCCGCGAAAAACACCCCCTGGGTCTTTCTGCAGTCCGGTGAGAGAAACAGCTCAAAGCTTGGAATATTGTGACCGGACACACCCAGCCATCTGCGTTTCACCCCGGGATAAATCTTAATATCCGTACTTTCGGACAAAACATGATAAAATTCCACATCCATGCTGTTCAGCCAGTCTTTGACCTGTTGAGATTTTTCAAAGATGCCCTGCCACACTCCTGCTGGATCATCACTGTCCAGGTAAGCTGCCTTGACTATCTGCTTTTTATACTCCTTTAAATCCAGGCCGGCCTTGGAAGCAAGCTCCTGTGTGGGATAAAGACACAGGCTCCACCCGAAAACTCCCCGGCTTTCCCGTTCTTCCAGAATGTCCCGAAGGTATTTTTTGGTTACCGCGTATTTTCCAATTCTGGCAGGATCAATATCTTTGAGATGGGTAAGGGATTCCGGCCCCAATAAAGAAATCAAACCGTTCAGGGAACTGTAAAGCTCCGCGTCTCCTGGTATTTTAAACTCCAGTTGAAAATCCCGGGCAGAGGAAAAAAATGTCTTTTCCATTTCTTCAGGCAGATTGATCCTGACTACAGGGTTGAACCCCCTGCGCAAAAGAACATCATAAATACTGTTGGCCAGAGATATTGAGGACTTGTCGGTCCGGACCAGGACAATATCTTTACTGGAAAACGGATCTTTCCTGGCCTTTTCCATCCCCCAGATCATGACCCGGGCATATTTTTGCAATTCTTCAGGTGTAAACAACTTTCAACTCCTTAAATAGTTACTCATTGGGAAATGTTTCTTGCTCCTTTCAGCTGCTACAGTCCTTGGCAATATCCAGCTCACGGTTTAAAACCTCACGCTGATCAGGTGTAAACACGAAATCATTTCCCGGTTCATGTTCACGCTGGGCAGTAAAATCCTGGTTGAGTTCATGATATGTTTTATTTGTGGCTGCATCAGGATCAAGGCCCAGCATAAGGGCTGTTTTATTTATATTTTCCTGGTCTCCTTCAATTTCCACAAACCTGCCAAAGGGCAAAACATCCAGGCAGATTTTTGCCGCATCCAGTTTCCAGATCTGCCGGTATTTCTCATAACACAGCCAGGTTTTCAGTCCCAGATGCCTGAAAATAGCCTCCATTTCCTGGATATTTCCTATCTCTGTTTCGTATTCCTGTCTACTTTTGGCCAGCCCGTGCACCTCATTTTCTACAGGCAACTTAAAAGTGAGCTTGCTGCCCAGACCTTTCCTGAGCCTTAACAGGCAGTCTCGCTTTTTAAGTGAACCCTGCTCATCATCCAGGACAATATTTTTCTCAAAATACCAGGACGGATTATCCTCTGTAACCTGACGCAATATTCTGGTTACAGCTTCAAAACTATCCACAGAAAATTTCAGTTCAGTCTCAATATGCACAAAAATTCCTCACTGCCTGTTTCAAGATCACAAGTCCATAGCTCCGGCCTCAAGAATAGAGCCCGCCACAAGCACGGTTCTTTCCACCATGCTTTTCCTGATAATGTATTCTTTATCGCTGTGATCCATATCCCCGCAGGGCCCAAGACCGTCCAGGACCGGTGTTCCCATGGCCGCGACAAAATTGGCGTCGGAAACTCCGCCCCGAACCTCTCTGGCCAGGGGAACTCCGTATTTTTGTGCGGCTTTTGACACAGCCTGGTAAAGCGCTTCAATTCTTTCGTCCGTTCTCATGGGGGGTCTGCCTGAATTCAGCCTGATCTGCGAGGAAGTGCCGGGCACAGTATTTTCCGCGGCTATCTCTTTGACCTGATTAAATAGCATCCTTTCATCTTCCGGCCTGGAAAAACGTATATCCACGGTCAGGATGGCCTGTTCCGCTACGGAATTTGGTCCTATCCCCCCGCTCATCTGACCAACATTGACCAGAATATCATCTGGCCGGTTCAAACCTTCCAGGGCGATAATCTTGTGAGCCGCTTCCAGTACCGCGCTTGGCTTGTCAAGACCAGCCGCGCCAGCATGGCCTGCCCTGCCGGAAATAATGAAATCCAGCCCGATCTTGCCTTTGCGCCCTACCGCTACCTGGCCGCCAAGTCCTCCGCCTTCCAGAACAAAACACGCCTTGCTTTTAAGGGCCTGCTTCTCAATCAGTTTTCTGGAGTAAGGAGAGCCGATTTCCTCTTCTGAGTTAAAAAAGACACTTACCGGCAGATCACTCAGCAAGCCCAGCTCGCTAAGGGCTTTCAGGGCGAAAATGCCTGTCACCAGCCCCCCTTTCATGTCCATGACTCCTGGGCCATAAACCTTGAGCTTGTCTTCCCGGTAAAAATTAAATTCAGTGTCTTCAGGAAAAACTGTATCCATATGCCCCAAAAGAAGAATCGGTTTTTGGGCGCTGTGGTTCTTGGACCAGGCCCTGACCATGTTGCCGCAGTTTTCCATGGGCACTATTTCAGCATTCAGAGGAACTTCGGACAAGGCCTTGGTGACGCGCTCAGCCATGAGATCCACCCCGGCCTTGTTATGAGTTCCGCTCTGAATAAGCACCAGACTTTCCAGCAGGCCAAACATTTGTTTTTCCAGAGCTTTGATATGAGTGACTAGCTGAGTGTTCATTCCCGCCTGACTATTTAAGTTAAATGATTATGAAATAAAATGGATAATTATCCACCAGATTTCCAAAGCTTTTCTCCAGAACTTTTTTAAACCGGGAACTGTTCCATGCAGGCTAATGTTTAAACTTTTTAAAAGCAAAATTATCATTCACGTATTCCGCAGGGTCAGGATCAGGATATTTTACTTCTTCCCCGCTCCATGGTTTTTTCAGGATCAATTCGTCTTTTTCCCTGCCCATAACATTGGAACGGTGTAAAGGTATCTTGCCCCCGGCTGTGGCAATGTATCTGGGAATGGCATCTCCTGAAACATTTCCGTACATACTTTCCACAATATCACGGCCCTTTTCCACGGGTACACGCAAATGCGCGAACTGCGGATTGCGGTAACTGCAGTTAAACAGATAATACGGTCTTACATAAGCTTCCTGGATTGTTTCGCACAGCTTCCACATTTTGACTTTTGAATCATTTATTCCCTTGAGCAGAACCGCCTGATTCATAACCGCGCTGACTCTTTTGGATATCCGCTTGAAGGCTTCCTTTGAAACTGGTGTAATTTCCTGAGCCGTATTGATCTGGGTGACCACTCTGACTGGTTTTCTGTCGTTGCTTTCATCCAGAATATCCAGAAGCTCATTATTTATCCGCTGCGGCGTTGTCACCGGAATACGGGTGCCAAGACGTTTCATGCGAACATGATCGATATTGTCCAGTTCTCTCAATATCCAGGCCAGCATGTCGTTGGGCAGCATAAACGCGTCACCGCCGGTAATAAGAACATCCCTTATTCTCGAATCTGTGCGGATATAGTCCAGGGCCTCCTGGTATGCTTCACGCCGGTAAATGCGGTCCTTCTTTCCGATATGGGCGATACGCAGACAATGAGTACAATACATGGCGCACATATTAGTGGCCTTGATGGTTACCACCCTGGGGTAAAACTGGTCAACCAGCCTGGCCGGGGAATGATCCGCAGCCACAGGCGGGATCTCAACACCCGCGTTATCCACCATCTCCGCGGTGGGAACAGCCTGGAGCAGGACAGGATCGTTGAGACTGTCAGGCATTATAAGACCGGCGTAGTACGGAGTCAGACGCATGCGGTAATTTTGTATAACCCTGCCCACTTCCTTCAGGGAACTGGCAGGAAGATTCAAAATCTTACCCAGAGTATCCAGGGATTCTATGGCGAATTTCAGCTGACCTGAAAAAGAATTCCAGTCTTCATCGGTCATGCCCAGGTAATGCTTTATTCTGACGTGATTATCTTTAATGCGGTCCCATAGTTCTATGCCGCTTGGAGCCTCAAATTCTTTTTGCTTCAGATAATGCTCTACTCTTGCCCCGGCTTGCTCAACAATCGGCAGGGCCCTGTCCACCCGGCCTCCCACGCTTACACCGTGCTCGTCGATTTCCTGATGCTTAACCGCCAGACTGGTCAAATCATCTTCAGAGATACCAAAGACCACAGGGCTTGCCCCGCTGGATTCCCTGACTTCCTTAAGGGTTTTAAACAGTTCAGCGATGCTGGAGGTCAGCTTTCCTGAAATACTTTCTGAAAATAATGCCTTAATCCTTGTTGCCTGTGCTGAGGAAACCGCATTTTTTTCATCGGAGCCGGAAAAAAGGTTATCCAGGAACCTTACTGTAAAGATATCCAGTTTATCTGATTTTTTCATGTCCCTATTCCATATTGGTTATAGATTCTTCAAGCAGTTGCCTGCCGTATTTTATTTCCCGGTCCAGGATTTCTCTGTTCCTGGAAACCGCTACTACCCTGCCCAGAAAAGTGCCCGGCTTGACAGAACAGCCATGCCCGACATGCTCCATGATAATCATTTTATGCTCAATTCCGTTTCTGGTGACCTGCCGGAAAAGCTCCCGTTCATCTTCCTCCATGGGTATAAAATATCTGGTCATTACATCCCGGTCCACCTTGAAGTTGTAGGTACGCCAGTTAAGATCGCTGATAGCGTCCTTGATTTCAACCTTGTTGGACGGGAGCCTGTTCTCGGTAACCGCGAAATATTCCAACTCCATAAGGGACGGGGAATCCTCGGGCAGAAGATTTTCCAGAGTACAGCACATTTCCATGGTGGTCCCCTGCTTACGGGCGTTTACTTCAACGAAAAACACCTCTCCTTTATTATTTACAATATAATCACATCCAAATATCCCCCTGTACCCGCTTCTTCCCAGAACCCTGCCTACCATCCTGGTATGTTCTTTTATTTCAAGCTGTTCTTTGTAAGGAAGACTTGAGGGAAAGGTTGATCCCCGAAACATATTACCCCCTTCAATCTCCTGATCAGCAATAGCCGCGATAAAGACCTCGTCTTCATTACCCACAACTCCCAGCACTGTGGGGTCGTGTTCATGGCAGACAAAACGGCTTATAAAATAAGTTGACTGGGGCAGCGGCAACCGTTTGTTGATGTCTTCCATGGTGCGGACAATAAAACTGTTGGTGCCGGCGGCTGAATAGGGCTGGGACACAAACACTCCATCCGTCCAGGTGTTCAGGCCTTCTTCAATACTGGACAACATCTCGCTGACCCCGCTGCAGATTCTGTAATCAATAACCGGAACCGAGTCTTTAAGCATCTGCAATTGATAAAGCTTGTTGTTCCACATACTGGCCACCTGGCCGTTGGGACCTAAAAGCACAACCCCGCGCATCCTGGTGAAGGTCAGTTCCGGGAGGGATTCAAAGACATGGACATACAGCCGGCCCTGTTTTTTAATCAGCATCCTGACCAGATCCAGCACTGCTGAAGAATAGGAAACTACGCCGGCAAAATCACCCGGCGACATCCGGCAGCTGAATTTTTTTCTGGTCTGGGTATAAAGGCTTCCGGCAAGGGGATTTATGACAAGGATGTTTCTATGGGGGTAAGACTCCATTACATCGGGAATAATGGAAATATAATCAAATTTTTTGTTGTGAACCCTGGCGAGATTTTCTTTTACAAACTGATTAAGGCTGTCTGACTTAAGCTCTCCGACATAAATAAAATAATCAGTATCTTCTTCAAGCTTGATATCCGAAAAAAGAACTTCTTCTTCATCGGAAAACATGTCCACCTCCAAATTTGTGACAATTGTGCAAATTAACGTCTGTTGAATAATACATTTTTATCAAAAAAATCGAATCTGTAAAATCATTTCGCGATAAGGCATTCCAGGAATATATTTACCCTGAAAGACCTTGGAACTGGCTGAATTTATGGCTTTATGTTTCCAACCTGAATCCGTGAAGCTGGTATCTTCAAACTTATTGCTTATGCAGGTTTCAGGGTTTGACAATACTGCCGCAAACTGTCTGAGCGAC
This sequence comes from Desulfonatronovibrio sp., assembly GCA_046541915.1. Lineage (GTDB taxonomy): Bacteria > Desulfobacterota > Desulfovibrionia > Desulfovibrionales > Desulfonatronovibrionaceae > Desulfonatronovibrio. The sequence continues at coordinate 6,362 of JBKHCI010000066.1, forward strand.
TTAGGCGGACTTAATCAAAATCCTTTAACCATCTGAGTTGATTTAGAAAATAAACAAATTTTTCCAGCAAAACCTCATCACGGGCAAGGCCTAGATTTTGATTTAGACCGCCTTGAAGCGAGTTTTTGCGGCAGTATTGTCAAATTCAGGAGCCTGCTTTCACGGATTCAGGTTTCCAAAACTGAAAGTTAACAAGCCTGATTTGACAATAGATAATTATCAGTTATAGTATTTTTTTATCCAGCGGAATTCAATTTTCAGACCAGTTTTAAGGATTCCGCCAAATCACCCGCGGAAAAATAATATACCTGCAGGCGCTATACTCGGCGCAAAACAAAAAATTACTCATTTCCATCCTCAGGGCAGGTTTTGTCTTCGTTGTTGCAAACAGCAAAAACAACCGTCAGATACCGGCAGTTTCCTGAGCTGACTGGTTAAAAATAATTCCGGGTATACACGGATATGTATCCGTTATAAAGGAGATACTCATGAATACACCAGAATATGTTAATGACATTCACAGCGTCACAGGCATGCCTCAAAAAGAACTGGAACAGATAGGGCCGGTGATGGATAAGTTTGAATTCAAATCCAACGACTATTATTTATCCCTTATCGACTGGGACGATCCGGAAGATCCTATCAGGAGAATAATCATACCCTGTCAGGAGGAACTTGATCAGTGGGGCAAACTGGATGCCTCCAACGAAAAAAAATACTCAGTCATGACCGGTGTTCAGCATAAATACCGCAGCACCGCTGTCTTTCTGGCCAGTGATGCATGCGGAGGATATTGCCGGTACTGTTTTCGCAAAAGGTTATTCATATATCCGGAACAAAGAGAGTTTCTAACCGATTATGACGCGGCTTGCGATTACGTCCGCGGGCATAAAGAAATTAATAATGTGCTCATTACCGGCGGGGATGGCCTTATGCTCTCCACTGGAAAACTGGAAAAACTCATCAAAAAACTCAGAACCATTGACCACGTAAAGATCATCAGGATCGGCACCAAACTGCTGTCCTACAATCCATACCGGGTAATAAACGATCCTGAACTATGCCGGATGATCAGCAGTTACAGCCTGCCGGACAAAAGGATCTACTTCATGCTCCATTTTTCTCATCCCAAAGAAATAACAGAAGTCAGTCTCAAGGCTTGCGACAAATTGATTAAATCCGGTGGAATACTGTGCAATCAGACGCCTCTGCTCAGAGGGGTGAATGATGATCCAGAGGTGTTGGGAGAATTATTCAACAAACTTTCCTACATGGGCATTGCCCCTTATTACATATTTTTATGCAGGCCCACAGTGGGGAATCTGACCTACGCGGTACCGGTGGAGGAAGCGTTTCATGTATTTCAGACAGCCAGGGGGATGTGCTCAGGTCTTGGCAAAAGGGCTAAAATAGCCATGTCCCACGCTGACGGCAAAATTGAAGTAGTGGCCATGACCGAAGACAATATAATCTTTCGTATCCACCGGGCAGCCGACCCAGAGGATACCGGCAAGGTCTTTATCTGCAAGAGGAATCCGTCTGCCTACTGGTTTGATGATTACAAGGAAATCCTGGAAACCGTGGACCATCAGGACCTGGAATATTAAACAAAAAAGAAGGCCGTCACTTTAAAAGTGACGGCCTTCTATAATTTTCATGCCCCAGGGACAAACCCGGATTTACTTCATTACCTGTTAAGCAGGCTGTCTACCCTGTCCTGGTTGAAACCATCAATCCTGATTCCGTCAATTATAATTACCGGAGTTCCGCTGAGACCAATTGCCTGTATTTTTTCCATTTCCCGGGAAAGGCTTTCCCCATGCTTTTCCTGCAGGGTTTCAAAAACTTCTTCAGGTGTCCTGGTAAAGATCTCAAACTCCTCATTAAAAATCCGGATAACAGCAAGATCAGCGTTGTCACTCAACTGCTTTCTGTCAAGTTCATAAGCAAAATCAACAACCTGTTGATAATTATCCTCTTCTTTAAACTCCATCATCAAAAAAGTCAGGGCCACGGCCCCGGAACCGGGATTCAGAGGAAAATGAGCGATTTTAAGCTCGTTTATCCTGTC
>JBKHCI010000067.1:0-8423 GCA_046541915.1 Desulfonatronovibrio sp.
TCTCTTAATCCTGTTAATCCTGTCAAAAAAAGCTTTTCTTTATTGGGTTGCGGGCTTAGTCAGCGTTAGTGTCTATTGACCATATTTCTTACTGCCAGCCAAAAAAACTGTCATCCGTAATCAACCTGTTTGCTGCCGGATTCCGGCTTTCTCCGGAATAACAAAAAAAAGCAATGTCCTGATTTAACCGTCACCCCGGTCACGCTGAATAGTTGCTGTTTTTTATGCTTCCCTGCCCTGAAAAGTAAGTTCCGGGCCGTGTACCGCGTACAGGGCTTTCACTGTCCCGTTCAAGAGGGGCAAGGCAACGCCCGGCACGATTCATTTTTTTAAAAATCAGTGTGTACCGGCATGTTGCGGTATCTGAGCGCTGCGCGGATCAGCAGCTTGCGCTGAAAAAGCCGGCTCTGTCAATAACGCTGTCTGCTCATGACACCCAATCCCTCATATAAAGAGGTGTTTCAGGAAGAAAAATGAGCGCACTTGATAATAACCATTGCCATATCAAATGCCCTCCTTACATTTATGTGTATAACCCCGGAGATAAATCATGAATCAAAAGAATACGTCCCAGGATAAAAAATTAAATTCTCTTCAGAACGAATCAAGCCCCTATCTTCTGCAGCACGCGGCCAATCCAGTGGACTGGCTGCCCTGGGGGGAAGAGGCCTTTGCCCTGGCCCGGAAACAGGACCGGCCGATTTTTCTGTCCATTGGGTATTCCACCTGTCACTGGTGTCATGTCATGGCCCATGAATGCTTTGAAGATTCGCAAGTGGCAGGCATAATGAACAGGCATCTGGTATGCGTCAAGGTGGACCGCGAGGAAAGGCCTGACGTGGATCAGATATACATGACCGCCTGCCATTTGACCGGCCGTCCCGGGGGCTGGCCCTTGTCCGTGTTTATGACTCCGGACGGCGAGCCTTTTCTGATCACCACGGTCATCCCGAAATTTTCCGACCTGGGAAGAACCGGGATGAAAGACCTGGTTCCAGAGATAGCCCATGTCTGGAAGACTCAGAGACAAAAGGTCCTTGACACGTCCCATAAGGTTGCAGAATCACTCAAAACTCAGTTCAGCAGGCAGCCTGGGAAGGCTATGGACAAGGATCTGCCGGATAAGGCCCTGGATCATTTTATGCGCGGATATGACCGGAAATACGCAGGGTTTGGAACGAGTCCCAAGTTTCCCGCGCCGCACAATATCCTGTTCCTTCTGGCCATGCACCAGAAAAAAGACAATCCTGAGGCTTTGAACATGGCCCTGAAGACCCTGGAAGCCATGCGCCTGGGCGGGCTGTTTGACCAGGTGGGCTTTGGCTTTCACCGCTATTCCACAGACGCGAAATGGATTCTGCCCCATTTTGAAAAGATGCTCTATGATCAGGCCATGCTTATTTTAGCTTATACAGAAGGGTATCGCGTAAGCAAAAATAAATTACTCAGGTCTGCTGCACTGGAAACCATTGAGTATGTCTGCAGGGATCTTCTGTCTGCCCGGGGAGGCTTTTACAGCGCTGAAAACGCGGACAGCGAGGGAGAAGAAGGCAGGTTCTATGTCTGGACCGAGGAAGAACTTGAAAGAGTACTTGGTCCAGAAGAATTCAGCCTGGCCAGGAAGGTTTTCAACACAAGAGAACGGGGCAATTTCCAGGACGAGGCCACCAGAAAGTTCACCGGTTCAAACGTACTCTACATGAGCAAACCCCTTGAAGAACTGGCCGGGGAACTGGGTATGGACTTTGCCCGGCTAAGCGCGCAGATGAGTGAAATAAGAGAAAAGCTGTTCCAGGCCAGAGCCGGGCGTATCAGGCCGTCCAGGGATGAAAAGATCCTGTGCGACTGGAACGCCCTTATGGTCACGGCCCTGTGCCGGGCCGCCAGAGCCTTTGATGCCAGCCGGCATCTGGATCAGGCCCGCGAAACAGCCGACTATCTCCTGGAAACTATGCGCGACAATGAAGGCAACCTCGCGCACAGCCTGCGAAAAAAACAGCCACCTGTTCCCGGATTTCTGGATGATTACGCCTTTATGGTCCAGGCATTGCTGGAACTCCATAATTCAACCGGCCTGGACTTTTACCTGGATGAGGCTGTCCGGCTAAGCAAACTAATGCTGGATAAATTTCAGGACCCGGTAAGCAAGGGACTCTTCCTGTGCCGGGCTGGAGATCCAACCATCATTGCCAGGCCTCTGGATGCCTATGACGGAGCAATGCCTTCGGGTAATTCCATTGCCCTGCACAATCTGATTCATTTATCCAGGCTTGTGGATGGCCGTGAGCATCCGGACGCTGCCAGGGAGCTCATCAGCGCCTTTTCAGATGACTTGAACAGGATGCCGGCCGGACATACCTGTTTTTTGACCGGTGTTATGAAATTTGATGAACATCAATAGGTTATCCTTAAATTCTCGCTACAAAAAAGATGGATTTCCAGTAACCCGCTAAAAAAAACACTTCCCATGGCAGCTAATGAACACTATGGTGCAGCCAAAAGTTTTAACGCATTACCCGGCAACTCTTTTGAGACCGCAAAATTCCAAACATTTCAAAGGGAAAGCCTGATGGATGAAAAGATTCTGGATGCCCTTTTTGAGCCTGCCTGTATCTTGGACAGGGATTTGAGCGTTAAGTTCATTAACACGGCCTGGCTGCAGTTTGTGAGCAAGTCCATTCATTCTCTGGATAATGAAATCAGGCAAATCAACAAAGCTTCATTTGAGGAAAATTTTTATATCCTCAAACAGGGTATTCGGCCTTATGTAGAGGATGAGGCCTTTTTTTCGTCCATGGATAAAAGGATCAGCTACAGGATCTGCAGCTATGGCACTGATTTTTTAATGATTTTAAAGTTGCCCTTTTCTGAAAGTTCTGAAATGCTTTATGACACCCTGACCGGTCTGCCCACCAGATCGATATTGCATGACAGGATTAGCAATGCTATAGCCGACTGCAACCGCAACAGTACCAAACTACTTGTTTTTTTTATTGATCTTGATGATTTTAAGCCTGTAAACGATCAGTATGGACACGAAGCAGGAGACGCGGTGCTCATTGAAGTGGTCAGACGCATCCAGGGGGTCATCAGGGACGCGGATACCCTGGCCAGGTACGGCGGCGATGAATTCGCCATTGTCTGCCCTTCGTTTAAAGAACCTATTCACGGCGCGCTGACCGCCAAGAGAATACTCCGGTCGCTGGCCAGAAAGATAACTTATAAGAAGATAAACCTGCAAATCGGAGCCAGCATCGGTATAGGCATATATCCTGATAATGCCGCTGACTCAGCGGGATTGCTCAAGGTCGCGGACAAGGCCATGTACATGGCCAAGGAAAACGGGAAAAACGTTTACTCCTTTTTTTCTAAAGAATACAGGTACTGATCAATGAAATCTGAAGACATCATCAAAGAGTTGAAGACTGAAGTTACTGAAAAGATAGCTCAAATTGTTCAAAGTTCCCTGTGTCAGATTGTCCAGGAGGAGATAAGCAGGTCTCTGGGGAAAGCCCTGATGGAGGGTGAATTCCTGCGCTCGGTGAACAAGGATATCCGCTCCGGTTTAGCCAGTATCTATAATGAGATAAACGGAATAAAATCCTCTGTGGCGCCTGGAGATTATGAGCAGGCCAGGAAATTGTTCAATGAAACAGAAGATAAACTGGATTTTATAATTCAGTCCACTGAGGAAGCCTCTCTGGAAATAATGGATGAGGTTGAGAGTATTCAGGATCTGCATTCCACCCTCCGGAATAAAATAACGCAAAGCATGGGTGATTCGGAAGAAGACAGACAGGAGCTATTGAAAACATGTCAGGAAGTTGAGGGTAAGCTCCTTAAAATTATGACTTCTCTTTCTTTCCAGGACATTGCCAGTCAGCACATTAAAAAAGTAGTCACAGTGCTTAAAAGCATAGAACAGGTGGTTTTTGATATATATGTTTCTTCAGGAATAATGATGCAGTCCAAGGATGCCAATCCGGAAAAGGGTCTGGATGAGATTAAAACCGACAGCAAGCGCAAAGCCAGAGAATTTAAAGAATCCAAAGCATTTAAGCAGCATGATGTTGATGATCTCTTAAAACAGTTTGACATGTAAGCGCCTGGCCCGCGCGCCCCGTACCAACATTCTTCTTCCCTCAGAGCCTGCAATGCCTAAAATAATTCAAGACATGCGCCATGACTTAAAGCCGTCAATGCTTTTTCCCGCACTCTGCATTGGGGTTATCCTGGGGCTGCTGCTCACAATACTGGAGCTTTCCTTCGCAGCCATGATTTTTGCCGGTGATTTGAGCCATCTGGCAACAAGAGGAGCAGGCCTGACCCTGGCGGGAGGATTGGTGGTCTGCGCCGGCACAGCCCTTTTCAGCTCCTTTAAATCCGTAATAAATTTGCCCCAGGACGCTCCTGTGGCTATTTTTTCCGGGGTTGCCGCCGTACTGGCCGTAAAGATGGGAAGCTCAACCGCGGATGAACAATTCATCACTGTCGCGGCCGCGCTGATCCTGACCACTTTTCTGACCGCTGTTTTTCTGTTTATGATAGCCCGGTTTAAACTGGTTCATTTTTTCCGGTACATTCCTTTTCCAGTGGTAGGCGGATTTCTGGCCGGAACCGGATGGATTCTAAGCTACGGCAGTCTGGAGGTCATGACCGGAGGCAACATCAGCCTGACTGGTGAAAGCTCTCTTTTTTCTTCTTCAGTGCTGGCCTTATGGCTGCCAGGAGCTGTTCTGGCTGTGCTGCTGTTCAGCATCCTGCGAAGATTCACTCATTTTTTAATCCTTCCCCTGGCCCTGATAATCGGGCTGGCTGTGTTTCACGCCATCCTTTACGCCGGCGGTCATACCCTGGAAGAGGCCAGAGAAGCCGGTTTTTTATTTGAAACCTTTTCCAGAGACAGGTTGTGGCCGGCTTTTTCATGGTCGGATTTCTCAGGGGCAGACTGGAAACTGATTTTGACTCAGGTCCCGGTCCTGCTGACAATCCCCCTGATAACCATTGTTGGGCTTTTGCTGAATATGGGCGGCATAGAGCTGGCTTCCAGAAAAGAAATCGACATGGAGCGCGAAATCATGGTCAACAGCGTCAGCAACGCCCTGGCGTGTCTGGCGGCTTCTCCCCCGGCCTACAGCTCTCTGAGCCTTTCCATGCTGGGTTTCAAGACCAGTGCCTACTCAAGACTGGTGGGGCTGGTGGCGGCTTTTGTCCTTTTGTTGACCCTGATCTGGGGCGGACTTCTGGTTTCTATATTTCCCAAGGCAGTGCTGGGAGGATTCTTAATGCTTCTGGGCCTGTTTTTTCTGTGGGACTGGGTTGTGGAAACCTGGAACAAGATGACCCTGCCTGATTACCTGATTGTCCTGACCATTCTTGGTGTAATCGCGTGGCAGGGCTTTTTTCAGGGGGTTGTGCTGGGCATTCTGCTTTCGGTTATACTGTTTGTGGTCAGGTTCAGCAACGTGCCCATACTCAAGGAGTTCAGCACAGGGGCAACCACTCAAAGTCCCAGGGTAAGGCCGCTGCCTCATAAGCGGATATTGCTGGAGCAGGGGGAAAGGATCAATATTTTTGAGCTTTCCGGTTATCTCTTTTTCGGCTCGGTTAACTCTCTTATTGCCACAATCCAGAGCAAGGTCGAAAATAAATCTCCGGCAGGGCCTGTTTACGTGTTAATAGATATGGAAAAGGTCTCAGGCATTGACGTGTCAGCGGTGAGCGCTTTTGTGCGTATGATTCACAGGCTTATTTCCCAGGATGTAAAAATTGTTTTTGCGTGCGCTCCTTCCGGTTTTTTAAACCAGATCAGGCAGCATCTCGGGCCGGGCACGGATGAATATTTCCAGCAGTTTTCCAGCCTGGAGCAGGGGCAGAAATGGGTTGAGGACCAGATCCTGGAGGAACAACTGAGCCTGCTTGCGGATAAAAAAACAAGGCACAAACAGGATAAACTCTTTGACAATGTCGCCGGTGAAATGCTCAAAAAGCTGGAAGAACTGGAGTATATTGAAGAGATTCTGCATAATCTTCAGGGTTACTCAAGGGAGATATACTTAAGCGGAGGCAGTGCGCTGCTGGTTCCAAACCAGCAGTCAGAAGGTTTTTACTGGGTGCGCCAGGGCAGGATCTGTGAATTTTCCGGCCAGGAAGAAAACAGCCTTTTGCTGGCTGAATATTCTCCAGGGGATGTAATTAATATTGCCGGTGTGTTTGCCCCCAGAACAATAAATACTTTGTTCAGGGCGGAAACAGACTGCCATGTTCAGTTTTTTCCCCTGGACGGGATAAAGGAAATTGAAAGCCGGCGTCCAGATCTGGCAGCAAGAATTTATTTTCTGCTGCTGAAAAAGGCGGTTGATAAAGCCCTGTAACAGGCTGTTGAAATATAACCGGGAAACCCAGAATTTTACCAAAGAATATTATGTTTAAGACCATCCGCTCAAAACTCATTACTATCATGGCCCTTATCCTCCTGCTCACCGCAGTGGTGATCATATACTTTACTCACAGGGATGTGGGGCGGGAAGTCACGCGCGTTGAGGAGAATAACGTGGAAAATATCCTGGATCTGGCTTTTGTCAATATTCAGGAAGTATACAGGGATCTTATTTCCAGCCGGGTGGAAGGCATTGAGACCACCAAAGAGCGTCTGAAAAGAGAATCCGGAGTTATTCTTTCTGTTCTTGATCTTTACCTGGGCGAGCATGATAAGTTTTCCGGAGCGGATGAACAGGAGCTTCAAGAGAGATTTACCAACTGGCTGTGGGATCTGGATACCGGGACCACCAGCTTTTTTATCGCTGACAGCGAGAACAACGTGGTCTTTGACACAGAGATGTCTCTTGCCGGTCACAAGCTGGACAGGGTAAAGGACATTAAAGGACAGCCTCTTTCCGAGGCGGTTAATCAGCCCCTTGCTTCGTATGATCAGTTTGTTGTTTTTTCTCCTGAAGGTTCCAGGCGTTCGAATCAAGAGCAGAGGCTGGGCTTTCTGACTTATCTTCCGCAATGGGAGTGGGTTTTAGGCGCTTTTATTGATATCTCGTATATTGAAGAAGCTGAAGCAGCCAGGATTGACCAGCTCCTGCAGAGTCTGGAAAATCAGTTCAGCCAGGTAAGGATAGCTGAAACCGGTTCCATGTTTATCTTTGATCAGCAGGGAAATCTGGAGGCCGCCCCTGACAGAGTCAGAGACATCGCGGATCCTGAGCTTGATTTTCCTGTTCTCCGGGCAAGCGTTGAGCAGGAAGGAGTGGCAAACGTGTTTGTGGAAGGGGAAAATACCATCGCCCATACCCGTTTTTTCAGGCCTCTGAACTGGTATCTGTCAGCCCTGATCCCCCGGGCGGAAATCCAGGCTCCGGCCAGGGCGCTTGTTCAGAGTCAGTCTTTGATAATCGCGGGGATTTTTCTGCTGGGGGCCATTGTCGCGCTATTTTTTGTGCGCCACATCTCACGCCCGCTGGGCATACTGGCTGGTGAAGCCGAAAGTATGGCCGGCAGAGATCTTGCCTCTGACGATACCCCTTCCGCGCCCATCATTGAACTTACTAAAAAGTATCATGATGAAGTCGGGGCCCTGGCAGGTTCGTTTCTCTATATGCAGGATGAACTAAGAAAAAACATTCTACAGCTTGTGGAAACCACCGCGGCAAAGGAAAGGTACAAAAGCGAACTGAATATGGCCAGGGAAATCCAGATGAGCATTGTGCCCAAGGAGTTCCCTCCTTTTCCGGAGATAAAAGAATTTGAGCTTTTCGCACTGCTTGAACCGGCCAGGGAAGTGGGCGGAGATCTATATGATTATTTCATGCTGGACCAGGATCATCTGTGTTTTACAGTGGGCGATGTGTCGGACAAAGGCATGCCTGCCGCCCTGTACATGGCAATTACCAGGACCCTGATTCAAAGTCATTCGGCCAAGGAAAGTTCCCCGGCCAGGATCATGACCAGGATTAATAATGATCTGAGCAAGGATAACCCCAAGAGTATGTTTGTTACATTGATCATAGCAATAATGAATATCAGGACCGGGCATATCAGGTATGCCAACGCAGGTCATAATCTGCCTGTTTTTGTGGGCAGGGACCAAAAATGTCATTACGCGCCGGGAATTAGCGGGCCGGTTGCCGGAGCCATGGACGGGATTGCCTATAAAGAACTGGATATTGAACTGAGGCCTGGAGACGGCCTGCTGCTTTATACCGACGGCATTACAGAGGCCATGAACCAGAGCCAGGAACTGTTTTCCGATGACAGGCTGCTAAGAGACGTTGAACAGGCTGGAACCGTGGAGGCTCAGGAGCTGATAAAGGACATTCGCAACCAGGTCGTGGAGTTTGTGGACGGCGCTCCCCAGTCCGATGACATCACCATGCTCATGCTCAGGTATAAAGGTGGCTGATTTGAAATTTTTTACC
>JBKHCI010000011.1:0-30271 GCA_046541915.1 Desulfonatronovibrio sp.
AACAGTTACAAAATTACAAGCTAACATTTTTTGTATTATTAAAATTTAATATTATTTTATCCACATTGTGTAGTCAAATGAAAATAAAGTTACGCAGCAAAGATACTGTAACCAGCCCGGCCAGCAGGGAAATTATGAGATTGCGTGTAAATACGGCTGCCAGGGCGGCCATGGACGCGGCGATTATTTCAGCAGGTCCTTTGCCTGCGAGAGTGGGGACAATAATGGCTACCAGGATGGAAGCGGGTACATGATTCAAAAATGCCCTGACCCTGGGAGAGGGTGTGATTCTGCTGACAATAAAAAGTCCGCCCGCCCGGGTGAAGTAGGTGGCTGCTGTCATGCAGATGATGGTAACAAGAACAAGCAAGTCCTGGCTGTCAGTCATTTTTGCATGCTCCGGCCAGTCCACCAGCTATGCCCCCGAAAATAATGTACCATTTACCCGGAAGCAGAACAAAAGTAATCCAGGCCACAATACCCGCGGCAAGCCATACCGGTATCTGGGACTTATCCTTCCAGAAAAATATTAATAAAGCTATAAAAACTGATGTAAAAGCAAAGTCTAGCCCAAGAACTGACGGATCGGAAAGATGTCTGCCAATGCGCGAATACATGGTAGCGCCCAGCAGGGTAGCAAGATTCCAGAAAAAATAAATGCAAAAACCTGAACCCAGAAGAAATGCCGCGTCCTTTTTTCCGGAACTCATTTCTTTGACTGAAAGGGCCCAGGATTCATCGGTCATGAAAAACAGACTGAAGTATGATCTGCCAGGACCAATTCGAACCAGCCAGTCTCGAAGGGCTGCTCCCATTAACATGTGTCTGAGGTTAACCACAAAGGTGGTCAGGACAATGGTCAGGACCGGGAGCTGTGGGCCCCAGAGTTCAAGGGCCATCAATTGAGAAGCCCCTGCAAAAACCAACAAACTCATTAACTGAGCCTGGACAGGTGTCATGCCGGCCTGGATGGCAAGGATTCCGAATACCAGGCCATAGGCGAATACGCCGAGTCCCAGGGGCAGGCACTTGATAAAGCCGCTTTTGATACCGTTTCTGGTAAAAATTACCGCAGACCGGGTCGTTTTAATTTTCTGGTTCTCAGACATGATGGGTTAATACTTTTGAAATATTGAAAAGTTTTATCAGGCTGATAAAAATCAACAGGCAAAGAAGGTTTTTTCAGGGCTGAATTATATGACGTCTGATATTGTAAACCGCCCGGCCTTCCGCAATAATTTTATCCGGATATTCACGGGTAAATACTCTGGTCTGGACATTGCCGACACGGTTGCCCATAAGCCTGACCCTGGATTCAGCCACAAGTTCCTTCTGGGGAGCCGGACGCAGATAATCAACCCTCATGTCAATAGTCGCGATTCTGTCTTCAACCTGGCAGCAGGTCCAGACCGCCATGCCTCCGCAGGTATCGATAAGAGTGGACAAAACGCCTCCGTGCAGGGCCGGCCTCCTGGAATCACCGGTAAACTCCGGCCTGTATGGAAGAAAAAGCCGGGCCAATCCATTGGAAGCTGTCTCCACCTTGATCCCCAGGTATCTGTTGAATGGAATTTCGTGTTCCAGAAAGCTGATTAGGCTTTCACTGGAAGGATGATCGTTCATATCAAACCAATTCCTTATGAGAATTATCTGTGGATTTTCTAATCTTTATTCCCGCCTTGTTGGCCAGATACACGCCGCTGCTGACCATGAAGGCTCCTATGATCAAGGTCACATCAATGGATTCCCCCAAAAACACAAAACCGATTGCAATGGCAAACAAAGGTACGAAATTAATAAAAACAGACGCCTTGGAAGGCCCTATATCTTTTACCGCCTGATAATACCAGGTAAACCCAAGAACGGTGCCAAAATATCCCAGATATATAAGACATCCCCAGACAAGAACAGGAGCGGCATGGATATAGCTGAACAGGCCTTCATTCATGGCTGGAACAAAAAGGGCCAGGGTGCCTGCGATGCATGAATAAGTAACCGCTGCGTGAGGAGAGAGCCTGGACATGGAATATTTTCCCAGAATGGAATAGGCAGCCCAGCTTAATACGCACCCGGCAATGGCCAGATCGCCCACCGTAACCACCTGATCCAGAAGGTGCAAAGGTTCTCCCCTGGTAATTGCCAGAATAGCACCAGAGACAGACAATACAATGCCTATCATTTTAAATATGCCCAGAGATTCCTTAAAGAGAAACGCGGCTGCCAGAGCGATTAGGATGGGGTTGGTGGCTACAATAACAGCTGCGCGTCCGGCTTCCACGGTCTGCAGTCCGGTAAAGAAAAAGACATTATAGGCAAATACACCGGTAAGCCCCAGAAGGATGACCTGAATGATCTGACCGGAATTAATTTCTGGCAGTCTTCCTTCCAGTTTTCTGACCAGATAGACCAGGCATATCGTGGCAATGAAAAAACGCAGAAACGCTGCTGAAAAAGGGGGAATATCCCTGGATACAATTCTTCCGGCTGTAAATGTTCCTCCCCAGAACATGGTGGCGGCAAGCAGTTTGATATAGACCAGCAATTTAATTTTCCTTTTTGATATATTTATTCACTATAATGAGCCCATAAGTCAAAACCATTGATTTATTTATTTTTGAGAATTTTTGGCCAGATACATATCTTGATCGGCTCTTCTAATAAGTTCATCAAGACAGTCCCCTGAGGAATACATGGCTATTCCTGTGGATGCTGAAATCTTCAGGCTGGTTGAATTTTTACAGATTCCCGAAATATCAATGGCCTGTATTTCTCTGCCTATCCTGTCTGCCAGCACTGTGGCGGTCTGCTGGTCGGTATCAGGCATAAGGATGATGAATTCATCACCGCCCAGACGAACAAAAATATCGTAATTGCGGACCTGACTCTGGATTTTGCGGCCAACTTCCACCAGGATCAGATCACCGCATTGATGGCCGAGTTTGTCATTAACCTTTTTAAACCCGTCCAGGTCAATAAACAAAAGAGCCACTGATAAGTTTTTTCTTATGGCAAAGTCAATGATTCTGGGGGCATGTTTTGTGAAATACGTGCGGTTATGGCAACCGGTAAGATGATCCCTGGTGCTTTCTCTGACAAGTTTTTCATGGTCTCTTAAACCGGCCAGTGACCATGCAAATATTTGAGCAAAATGATCAATAAAGTCTGTGGCTATCTTCCCTGAAAAACGTTTTTCATCAAGGTCATATAAAGTGAGAAATCCGATTGTCTTTTCAGGAGAGAATTTATCCTGCAAAGGAAATATTATGGCTGATCCTCCAGAGGAATCATTCTGAGGTACCGGAAGCAGTTCAGAGGAGTCGGGAATATTGTTTTTCAGATCAATCAGTTTTCCTGAAGCGGATTTTCTGCCGGCTTTGATTTGGAGGGTGTTAATAATTCTCTGGATATCAGTATTGGCAAGGGTGTCTATTTCACTGGGGATATAGTCCGTGTATATCTCCTGGCATAATACAAGCCTGATGGCATCAATATTTAATTTTCTGGTCAAAGAAATCAGCAGGTCAGGAATCTGTTTCAGGTCTTGTATCGCCTGGACCATGGTGCAGCAATCCCTGAATTTATGAAAAGCAGCCAGGCTTTGCTGATAAAGTTCAATATTTTCTCTCAGTTTTTTTTTCAGCCTGACCACTTCTTTGTTATTGCTGTCAGGGGAGAAGTTTTCGTCAGAAGTGTCCTGGTTACGTATCTGGGAAATTTTATTTTTCCTGTGCCTGTTGGGACGCCTGGATCTGAAAAAAACATTCATCCAAAGGTTCGCAGTATGTTGTATGATAGATTTCTGTTTTTTGAACATCCTTGGCAGCCTGAATTTTTCCATTGGGATAATATAATGATTAATGCCGATCTGTTCAGTAAAGGTTCTGTTTAGAACATCTGTTAAAGTAGTCCTTTATAGTGACCGATAATACAGACAGGAAACTCCAGAAAATTTCCATCCAAAATTTTGTATCCGGACGGAAATCAAATTATGGAGGCTGCGTATGCTGGTACAGAATTTTTTTCAAGTTACACCTAAAAGTGCCAAGGAAATCCAGTCTGAGCTTGCCCAGGGTATCAGGACTATCAAGATTGACCCTGACGGCGGGGGAAATGGACGGTCAAATCAAGGCGATCAAAATTTAACCGGCAGAAAGAATGACTGCAACCATGAATCAGCGCCGGATAAAGATAATTTTGATAAAAGATCGCATTCAGCAGGACCGTACGAGATTTACAACAGCAAAGGACTGATAGTTCCCATGAAAGTCACAGGGTAGGATAAAACCGGCGGATATCCTTCCCTGACATTCAAAAACACTCCATCAGGGCGGCCCTGGACCAAACAGACAAGTAACTTACACCGCCTTAATCCTGGATTCCGGATTTCGCCGGAATGACAGAAAAGGGAACGACCCGCTTTAACCGTCACCCCGGACATGATCCGGGGTCCAGTCTTTATGAAGTTACTTGTAAGTTTGTCAGTATAAACGATAATGACATCTTAAACAGGAACTCAAAATTTATCCTGAAGCCATTCCTTGATTTCATCGGGCAGCTCATGTACCCCCCTGGCCCGGCAGCAATCCCAGAATTTTTCCGGTAATTCCATTTCATGCAGAGTCTGCGGACCATCCTTGGTCATTTTCTGCAGACGCACTAGATATGGTTGTTCCCAGGAATCAACAGAGAAATAGTAGGTTTCATCATCAGAGTTCTGATGACGGCCTGAATACCCGGTATTTCCCCATTCCAGATGCAGAGCAACGGCGTCAGCCGGACCAATTTCCCAGTTTATGGGAAGGTCTTTGAATTTGGTAAGTTCACCCATATGATCTCCTTGAAAATAAAATTTTTATCTATCTTTTTTGGCTGATAATTACAACAAGGTTAATGGATCATTTTTTTATAGTCTCTTTCAGAAATTGCCAAAATCATCATTCAAAGATATAGAGCACAGGCGAAAATTATTCAGAATACGCGGTCCCGGAATAACAATCATAAAATTTCAAAATAATAATCAGCAGGAATAAAGTTTTGTTTGTAGAGCCAAGCCTTAAAAAAAGCATTCTGGGTTTAGGCCCGGAGAATCATTTATATATCAATAAATCAGGGCCTGCCAGCCAGATATACCTGGCCAGGTATCTTCAGAATAAGGGGCATAATGTTGTTGTCATTGTTCCGCCGGGACGCGACATTGTTAAGTATGCCAGGCTCACGGAAATTTTTGCACAGCAGGGTTTAAGTTCTGAAAAATTCTGGGAATCTTCCTGGCAGATATTCCCGGAGGCCGGACAAGGACTCCGCCATGAATACGGTAAGGTCTGGTCCGGACTATTTGGGATTATAAATAATACTCCAAGCGTCAGTATTGTACCTTCCAGTCTTCTTCTGCATTATCTTCCGCCCAGGACAGTGGTTGATAATTCCTTTATGCTCTTGTTTCAGGGTGAAGAAACCGCTCCAGATGAAATTGTCAGCAAAGCCATTGGCTGGGGATATGAAAGACGGCCCACAATTTCTGCGCCTGGAGAACTGGCCCTTCGCGGAGATATTCTGGATATTTTTCCTCCCGGGTACAGCCATCCCGTGCGTCTGGAATTTTTTGGAGACCGCCTGGAAAGTATCAGGACTTTTGAACTTCTTACCCAGAGATCCAGACAGGACCTTAATGAATGTCTGATACTTCCGGTCAATCCCTGCCTTCTGGATGACCATCTGGTTGATGCCGCGCAAAAAAAATCAGACCAGTTAAGAAGATCAGGCGAGTTAAGCCCGGCAACTCTTCACGACCTTCAGGAAAAACTCAATCTTAAACCCAGAGACTATCCCTGCGGATTGTTTTATGAAAATCCTGGTACCTGGAAAGAATTCCTGCCTGATGACGCGTATTATATTCTGGCTGACACCAATGAAATAAGAACCGGTCTTGAAGAACAGGAATGGGACCTGAGCAGGTGGGCAGCTGAGATGTCCTATCCTGAAACCTTTATATTTGAACCTGCTGCCAGAGCTAAAAATATCTGGCAGAACAAAAAGAATCTTATATTTGAGAAACTTATAATCGGCAGGAAAAGTCAGGGTGTTGACCTTGCTGAAAAGGAAATAAGAAATTTTTCTGATATATTCTGGAAGCCCGAAGACCGTAAAAGACCATGGCATTCCCTGGTAAAAGCGCTCAAAGACTGGAAGCACACTGCTCGCCAGGTGGTTTTGTCCTTCAATACAGCCGGATCAAGGGATAAATTCCTTCAGTTCATCAATCCTGAAGGACTTAAATTCAATCTTACCTATAATCCTGGCCAACAAGGTCTTTTTGCAGTTATTTCCGGGCTTGGAACTGGGATGATTCTGGAATGGAATCAGATAACAGTTCTGGGTGAAGATGTTATTCAACCTGGAAAGAAAGCCAGATCCAGGGCAGCATCCGGAAAATTCGCGGGTCTTGCCGGTATTGAGGAATTGAGTGAACAGGATCTGGTGGTTCACCGCGATTACGGCCTGGGACGATTCGGTGGGCTGCAGCGGGTAAGCGCGGGCAAGTCGGTTAATGATTATCTGGTTATTCAATATGCCAATGACGACAAGCTGTATATACCGGCAGACCGCTTTTCCCTGGTCCAGAAATATAAGGGGCCCGAAGGGATTTCACCATCTCTGGACCGTCTTGGAGGAACAGGATGGTCCAAAACAAAAGCCAGAGTCAAAAAGGCCATTGAAAAAATAGCCAGAGATCTGGTTGATATGTATGCTTACAGGAAAGTAGCCAAGGGATATACTTATGGAGCTGCTGGAGAGCTTTTCCGGGAGTTTGAGACTACTTTCGGCTTTGATGAAACTCCTGATCAGGAACAGGCCATAAAAGACGTCATGGAAGATATGGAAAATCCCGAACCCATGGATCGCCTCATCTGCGGCGATGTAGGCTTCGGGAAAACCGAAGTCGCCATGAGAGCCGCGTTCAGGGCTGTACAGGATGGTAAACAGGTGGCTCTGCTTTGTCCCACAACGGTTCTGGCGGAACAGCACTATCAGAATTTCCGGCAACGCATGGAGAATCTGCCGGTGAATGTCAGAATGCTCAGCCGGTTTGTGCCTGCTTCCAGGCAAAAAGTCATAGTTGAAGCAGCCAGGAAAGGAGAAATTGACATACTTATCGGCACGCACCGGATATTATCCAGAGATGTTGAATTACCCCGGCTGTCTTTAATGATTCTGGACGAAGAACAGAGATTCGGTGTCAAACACAAGGAAAAGCTTAAGAAATTCAGACAGAATATTGATGTCCTTGCTCTTACCGCCACTCCTATTCCAAGGACCCTTCAACTTTCCATATCAGGCATAAGAAGCCTAAGCCTTATCGAGACACCGCCTGTGGACCGTAAACCTGTGGACAGTATGATTATTGAGAGAGATGATGAATTTCTTAAAAGTGCTCTGACCAGAGAACTGGAGAGGGACGGTCAGGTTTTCTGGGTTTATAACCGGGTTCAGGGCCTCGCGGAAGTCAGAGCCTATGTACAGAAGCTGGTTCCAGAGGCCAGGGTGGGTATCGCTCACGGCAGGATGCCCGAAAGAGAGCTTGAAGAAACCATGCACAGGTTCTGGCACCATGAACTCGATATTCTGGTCTGTACCGCTATTATTGAATCCGGCCTGGATTTTCCCAGAGCCAATACACTTATTGTGGATCAGGCTCAAATGTTCGGCCTTGGTCAGCTTTACCAGTTAAGGGGCAGAGTGGGCAGGTCGGACAGACAGGCCTATGCTTACTTTGTAACCCCGCCTTATGGCGGACTTTCAGATCATGCCAGAAAAAGAATGCAGATTATCCTGGATATGGATTACCTGGGGGCGGGTTTTCAGGTAGCCATGGAAGACCTGAGGCTCAGGGGGGCGGGAAATCTTCTGGGCGAAGTTCAAAGTGGACAGATTGGCAAAGTAGGCCTGGATCTTTTTCTGGACATGCTCCAGGAGGAAGTGGCCAGGCAGAAGGGGGATCCGGCACCGCTCAGGGAAGACCTGGAAGTAAGCATTGGATTTCCCGCGTTCATTCCGGAAAGTTTTATTACGGATCCATCTGAAAGGCTTGGGTATTACAGGATTCTTTCATCGTGTACAGATATCACAGGTATCGATAATGCTGAACAGGAAATAAAAGATAGATTCGGATCTATCCCTGAAGAACTGGCCAACTTTTTGATGGTTCTGAGGATCAAACAGATTCTCAAGCCTGCAGGTCTGTCCAGGGCGGATTTTCAGGCAGGCAGGTTTGTTGTTGAATGGCCTGAAAACGCGCGAATGCTCGATCCTTCCAGACTGGTTTCCTGGATTGAGAAAAACAAGAACCAGGCCAGATTGATCCCCCCGTCTAAATTGGAGTTGCGTTTATCAGATAATATCTCTATTGAAAAAGTTTTAAAAGAAACCATGCTCAAATCCCGGGACCTGGTTTCCTTTTTATTTTATGCTCAGGAAAACAATGTATTGTCAGAGTAATATAAAAAAATATTCAGCCTTTTTTTTGTGTCTGCCGGTAATATTTTGCTGGCTTTTTTTGGTCACGGCCTGTGGAACTGAAAAGTCTAATGAAGGCATTGTAGCCAGGGTGAATGGCAGTCCTGTTTTTCTTAAAGATATTGAATCCGGATATGACAGTTATTTTTTTGAATGGTCGGACTCTCTGCCTCCCTCTGTTCAGGAGATGAAGAACACTTACGGCAAAGCCCTGCTCGACCTGATACTTATTGAACTTATTAAGAGCGAACTGAGTTCAGTCAACCTGACGGTTACTGATGACCAGGTACTGGAAGTAGAGAACGAGATTCGCAAAGATTATCCTGAAGACGAATTTGAAAAAATGCTGGTTGAAGAATATATTGATCTTTATTATTGGAGAACTCAAATCAGGCACAAACTCTTGTGGGAAAGGTTCCAGAAAAGGATTCTGCTGCCAGAGGTCAATGTTGAACTGGATGAAGTAGAAGAGTATTATTATTCAAATATTGAAGATTTTTATATACCTGATCGTCTTACTTATTTATATCTTGGATCCGGCGATAATCAACTGCTGGAAAAAGCAATTAATGCCCTTAAAGATTACCAGGGAGTTGATCAGCTAAAGGAAAGATTCAGCAATATAGTAATTGCCAGCTATGAAATGCCCCGTGATCAGCTTCCCCCTGATTTTGCCGGTCAACTTGAAAAGATTGAACCGGGACAAGCCACCGCCATTGTGGAAGACAGCCAGGGAGAGTTTTATGCCTTATATCTTGTAGGGCATAAGGAAGAACAACTCCTCAAGCCACATCAGGTTTACAGCATTATTGAGCAGGAAATCATGAATCGTAAACTGGCGAATGTTTTCAACAGCTGGCTTTCAGATGCTTTTAACAATTCAACAATTGAAATTAACAAGGTAATGCTTGAAAATTTAAAAACTTACGAAAATTAATTTTGCTGAGATTTAATTATATGAAGAAATTTATCTTTATTTTGATGATAGTGTTTTTGTGTTCTGCTTCCCTGTCTTCCTGGGCCCTGGTCAATAAAATCGTGGCCCTGGTGGATGGAGAAAGTATTACTTTGTATGAACTGCAGGCCAGGGTGAAGCATTTACTGGGCATGTTCGAAGACGAAGATGTGGACATAGATGATTTACCCGAGGAACAGCTCAAGCAGACCCAGAAACAGGTCCTTGATCAGATGGTCAATGACATCCTTTTAAGGCAGGAAGCTGAAAAATATGGTATTGAAGTTACTGAAAAAGAGATTGACAGACATATTGAACGCGTCCGTTCTGAAAACAATATGAGCCCGGAAGAATTTGAAGATCATCTTCAAAGCCAGGGCTTAACCATGGAAGCCTACCGCCAGCAGATCAGCGATTCCATAACTCGTCAAAGTATCCTGAATATGATGGTGCGAAAAAAGGTTCTGGTAACAGATGAAGAGATTGAAAAATTTTATAAGAATAATAGTTCAGCCTATAAGCAGGGCAGTAAAGTACACCTCAAGGTTATTCTTGTGCCTGAAGTTGAACAGGCCGGAGAGCTAAGGGAAAAGATATCCAGCGGGGACATTGACTTTGATGAGGCAGCTGTCCAGTTTTCCCAGGGACCGAACGCCCAGCAGGGAGGGGATCTGGGGAAGGTGGAATGGAAGAAACTTGCACCGCAGTGGCAGGAAGCGATTGAAGGTCTGGAGTCGGGTCAGTTGAGCCGGGCTTTTCAAGTCAGAGACCAGGGAGCCATAATCAAACTTGTGGAAAGTAAGTCAGATACAGTAAAGCCATTGTCAGAGGTTAAAGATCAGATTAGAGAAAAAATTTTTGAAGAAAAGCTTAATCAAAGATTTGATGATTATATCCAAGGCTTGAGAGAAAAGGCAGTCATTGATATCCGGTTGTAACCTGAATTCATGTGTATCTATTTACTATGCTGTGAGGACACCTTCACCTAAAAATAAAAAATTGTGGTGAACAGTTACATACATATTTCATTTGACGCTGGGAGACAGCATGGAACTTTTGAATATCGGAGAAGAATTAAAAGCTGCCAGAGAACTTCAGGAAATCAGCCTGGAAAAGGTCCATGAAGATACCCGCATAGGGATTGAATTTCTGAAATCACTGGAGCAGGGTCAAACCGAGCGTATGCCGCACCCGGTTTATGCACGGGGTTTTGTACGCATATATGCCAATTATCTGGGGCTGGACGGGGAGCAAATTGTAGAAAATTTTTCCAGACTGTATCATGAAGAGGATCACTTCGGGAAAATTAATCCTGACGAACTTCCCCTTTCGCTGAAAAACACAGGACAGCGGTCCTGTTTGCCGGTACTGCTCAAGACATTGGCCTTTATCCTGATTCTGGCCCTGGCCCTTTCAGCAGGATGGTATTTATATCTTTCCTATAATTCTGAAATTTCAGAAAAACAACAGTCTTCTGAAACTTTTCAGCCAGGATCTGATTTGGCTGAACAGGAAAATGATCCGCTGTTTTCTGATGATCAGCCTCAGGATATTCCTTCCGACGATATATATCTTGAACAAAGCATTGCCCCGGAAATTCAGCAGGAAAATGAATCTGCTCCAGGGACTGCCGACAATGAGATCATTAACAAAGAGTCAGCATCAGAAGAATCATCCCCCAGGGATACTGATGAGCCTGTGGTGGAGGACTTTTTAGAAAGAGCGACACAAAGTGGCCAGGAAGGGCCAGTGATCTCTGATTCTGAAGAACAGAATCAGGCTGAAAGTGAAGCCCTGGCAGAGTCTGAAAGCCAAAGGATGTTAGAAGCTGAAAATGACGTCCCGGCCGGGATTGGAAAGTCAAACCTGGTTATCCGGTCCAGAGAAGATTGCTGGCTTCAGGCAGATCTGGATGATGACGGACGGGAGGTTTATTTGCGCTCAGGAGAAAGCATCGCCCTGGAATTTGAAAATTCAGCCCGGATTACCCTGGGCAACGCCGGAGGAGTAGACGTATATCTCAACGGCGAGTCCTATCCTTTTGAAGCCTCCTCCGGAGAAGTCAAGACCCTTGAATTTTCCGCTTCCGATCTCCAGCCTTCCTGATCCATGTATTTTTCAGAAACTGTTCTTGTTGTCCGTACCGGCCGGTTTAAAGAATATGACCTGTGGGTACGTTTCCTTTCTCCATCAAAAGGGATACTTACCGGATTCGCTTTTGGAGGATGCAGGAGCAGAAAAAGGTTCAGCGGATGTCTTGACGTCTTGAATCTTGTGCTCTTCAAGATCAGTTCGGGCAAGAGGAACAGATATCTGGTTCTTGAAGAAGGGAGCTTAATTAACGGATACCCTTCGCTTAAAAACGATTCATCACGGCTGGGAATGGCAGTCAACAGCCTAAGGTTCGCCCAGAAATTATGTCCTGAAGGTGATGACTGCTCAGGCATTTATGCCCTTATGCTGGATTATCTTGAAGCCATGGAGAATAATTACCATGTGCCTAGTTTTTTCCCACTGCTGTTCAGGGCCAGAGCTGTTTTCAGTCATGGTTTTCAGCCTGCTCTAAATATCTGCTGCAGATGCGGCCGTACTTTACATGATATGGTTCGGCCGGGATTTCTGTTTGCTGAAGGCAAGATCGTCTGCGGCATGTGCAGACAAAAGGATGATCTGGTTCTTGGAACTCACAGGGATTCTCTGCTTTTTCTGAACGGCTTGAATAAATCCCATCCCAGCCAGTGGCTGGAATGGACTCCTGAGTCCATCATTCTCCAGGACTGCTTTCAGGTAGTGGAGTCCTTTGTGCAGTATCATCTGGAGGATGGTTCATATAATTGAAGGCTTGCTGCCGCTGATTGTCAGCCTTGTTTAAAACCCCCATGCAAAGTAATTATCAATGGAGTTTGAAATGTTATTTCAGGATGTTATACTCAGTCTTCAAAAATTCTGGACTATTCAGGGATGTGTCCTGCAACAGCCTTATGATATTGAAGTGGGCGCCGGGACATTCAATCCTGCCACTTTCCTGAGGGTCATCGGTCCGGAACCCTGGAAAGCCGCTTATGTGGAGCCTTCGAGAAGGCCCACAGACGGCAGATACGGGGAAAATCCCAACAGGCTTCAGCACTATTATCAATTCCAGGCTATTCTCAAGCCCGCGCCCGCAGACATTCAGGAACTATATCTGCAAAGCCTTGAAGTTCTGGGCATAGATCCCCGCAGACATGATATCCGTTTTGTGGAGGATGACTGGGAATCGCCCACTCTTGGGGCCTGGGGACTCGGCTGGGAGGTCTGGCTCAACGGCATGGAAATAACCCAGTTTACTTATTTTCAGCAGGTTGGCGGTATTGATCTTGATCCTGTAAGTGTTGAAATTACTTATGGCCTGGAAAGAATATCCATGTATCTGCAGGAAAAAGAATCAGTATATGATCTCCAATGGAGCCCTGATATCACCTATGGACAGGTTCATCATCAGGCAGAAGTGGAACATTCCAGATATAATTTTGAAGTGAGCGATTCTTCGATGCTCCTTGATTTTTTTGAAAAATGTGAAACTGAGAGTCTTAATCTCTGTGCCCGGAATCTTGCCTGGCCTGCGTATGATTATTGTCTTAAATGCTCCCATGCCTTTAATCTTCTGGAAGCCAGGGGGGCCATATCCATAACCGAAAGGACCGGGTATATAGCCAGGGTCAGAAATCTGGCTTCCAGGGTGGCTTCCCTCTACAGCGAACAGAGGAAAGAAATGGGATATCCCATGCTTGCCGGGCAAGGTGTTGATTCAAGATAATTTTTAACCGCCGGGTACTCCCGGCGCGCCAAGGATAAGAAAGAATGCCTGATTTTGTACTGGAAATTGGTTTTGAAGAAATGCCGGCCCGTTTTCTGGCTTCCCTTTCCAAAGAATTAAAAGAAAATTCTGAGACATATTTACAGCAAGGCATGATAAACTATCAGTCAATAGAAATTTATTCAACTCCCAGAAGGCTTTGCGCTTATATTTCCAATATGGCAGCTGTCCAGGAATCAAAGCAGGAACTGATAACCGGTCCTCCGGCCTCCATTGCTTTTGATCAGGAAAACAAACTTACCAAAGCCGGGGCAGGGTTTGCCAGATCCCAAAGAGTGGAAGAAGGTGATCTTTTCAGGCATCAGACTGACAAGGGCGAATACCTGGCAGTAAATAAGACTTTTGGAGGAAAGGATACAATCGATGTGCTGCCTGAAATCTGCCGGCAGCTGGTCAGCAAGTTTAATTTTCCCAAAAAAATGCGCTGGGCGGATAAATTTGCTTTTGGCAGGCCGATACGCTGGATCCTGGCCATGCTGGACAAAAAGACAGTGGATTTTACGGTTTCTGATGTTTCATCCGGATCATTGACTTTCGGGCACAGGGTACTTGGGCCGGGTCCTTTTGAACTGTCCACTGCTTCAGATTATTTTCAGACAGTGGAAAACAGGGGCAGGATTGTTTTAGATCCTGAAAAAAGAAGGGACATGATCAGATCGAAGGCGGATCTTCTGGCCAGGGAAGTGGATGGAGAAATAGTGAAAAATGAAGATCTGGTCTGGGAGACTTCTAATCTTGTGGAGTTTCCAAATCCTGTTCTGGGAAAGTTTGATCAAAAATATCTGGAACTTCCCAGGGAAGTATTGCTTACAAGCATGGAGACTCATCAAAAGAGCTTTGGAGTTACCGACCTTGACAACAGCCTGCTTCCATATTTTCTTACTGTAATCAACAATGATCCCCAGGACATAGGCCTGGTTAGAAAAGGCTGGGAAAGAGTACTCAAAGCCCGCCTGGAAGATGCAATGTTTTTCTGGAACACAGACAAAGCTGAAAGCATCGAGTCCAGGCAGGAAAAGCTCGAAAGGGTGGTTTTTCTTGCCTCCCTGGGCTCCATGGGTGATAAGTCCAGACGCCTGAAGAAAATATCCGGATATATTTGTGACCAGCTTGGCAGGGAAGACAAGGAAACCGTGACCCAGGCAGCTTTTTTATGCAAAAACGACCTGGTCTCGGAAATGGTCGGTGAATTTGCTGATCTTCAGGGAATTATGGGAGGCATTTATGCCGGGCTTGCCGGATACAATGACAGCATATCCAGGGCTGTTTACGAACATTATCTTCCGCATGGCCCTGAATCAGATTTGCCTGAAACCATTGCCGGGGCTATTGTTTCCATTGCTGACAAAGCCGACAATCTGCTGGGCTGTTTCGGCCTGAAAAAAATACCCACAGGCGCGACTGATCCTTATGCCCTCAGAAGGCAGGCCCTTGGAATCATCAGAATAATACTTGGATTCAGGCTTGATCTGGACCTGCGCGAACTGTTCACCTTTTGCAGCCGGGCTTACTGCAATGTCGAGTGGAAGGAGGATCTTTACCTGACCCGGGAAAACCTGATCCAGTTTATCTGCGCAAGACTTAAAGCTTACTGGCAGGGTAAAGGATATGACGGGAAGATTGTGGACGCGGTGCTTCAGGCTGGAAGTGAAAATATTCTAACGGCTGAAAAAAGATTGGCCGCTCTGGTCAGATTCAGCCGGGATCCTTCTTTTGAGGCTGCCGTGCTTACTTTTAAGAGAATAGATAATATTATTCAAAAACAGGGGAAAGATTCAGGAATAGAGCTTCAGGAAGAATACAGGTCTCATCTTTTTCAGGATGATTACGAAACCAGGCTGGCCCGGAAAATTGAAGAAGTACTGGCTGACTGGGAACAACAATGGGAGCAGGGCGATTTTGAAGCCCTGTTTGATCGGCTGCACGACTTAAGGCCGGTTGTGGATGAATTTTTTGATAATGTCATGGTCATGTGCGATGACAGAAAGCTTAGACAAAACCGACTGAACATGCTTAATATTCTGTCAAAGAAACTGGGCAGCCTTGCTGATTTTTCAGCCCTGCAGGTTTAACAGCCAGTTAAAGCGGATAAGCTTGTCAAAAAAAGACTTGACATCCCAGTCTGAAGTCGCATAAAAAACCAGTTTTTCGTAAACAATTATTTATAAATAACAGCAAAGAATAAAGAACCAGGAGGTTTTGAGTTTGGCCAATCACAAATCCGCTCTTAAAAGACACAGACAGAGCCTGAAAGCAAGGGAACGCAACAAGGCAGTAAGAACCCGTCTTAAAAATGCCACCAAAGCAGTGAGAATCGCTGTTGAGCAGAAAGATGCTGAAAATGCTTCCAAGGCATTGCAGACAGCTTCTTCTGTTATTGATAAAGCCGCCCAGAAGAACGTCATTCACTGGCGGGCTGCTTCCAGAAAAATTTCCCGGCTGAGCAAAGCCGTCAATAATCTCCAGTAATTTTCCGGGCCTGTTTTTTGATGCCTTTAAGGCCTCAGAAACCAGGCCCGTCACCTCTCCATTTTCATTTCTCAGCCGGACCGGCTGAAGTATCCGCTATTCAGCAGCCTGGTTGTCCGTGATTCCCGCAGCATGACTTAAGCCTTATGATTTTAAGCAGATTATTGCGAAAATACAGCCCGGTTTTTCTGGTCAGGGGCATTGGTTTTTTCAGATTATCCAGAAATTCTTTTAAGTCTGGTTTCCTGCCCTGGCACATAATAATCTCCCTCTGTAAGTATTCACCATAGCTTGTCACTTAAGTCAGAAGACTGGAGCCTGTCCGGTTCCAGGAAAAAATATGGTGATCAATTACCTTCCGTTTAAATGTATCATACTATATAAAATCAAGAACAGGCATTCCAGGTATCATTTGCAGTTCGGATAAATATCTGCCGAACAGGGTAAGGCCTGCCAGTTGTTCCCCTTCCAGGCCATAACTCATCCTCTTCCAATAAGCCTTTATCCTGTCCGGGCTGAATTTTTTTTCAGGATATTGATAAGCCAGATTGTCAAAACTGTCTGGAAGTTGCTGAACAGCTTTGCTCAGGGATTGTTCCAGTTTTTTTATTATCTGATATTTATCCCGGCTTATCTCCCGGTTAAGTATCCATAAGGCAAAAACAAAGGGAAGACCTGTGAATTTTTTCCATTCCGTGGCCAGATCGATTATATGAAAATCCGGTCGCGGGTAAAGACAGATACTCAGGGCATGGTCTCCAATCTCCAGAAACGGCTCTCCAGAGTCCAGAGATTGGCCTGGTTCGGTCCACGACCAGCTGGCTGACGGCATTTTCCAGTGAAACCGCCAGAGTACTTTAAGAAGAGCCACAGAAGCGGCAGAGGCAGTACTGAGACGAATACTGCCTCCTTTTGAAACGTATTTTTCCAGTCTGTCAAAGGGGAAAGGCAGACAAAAAAGCACGCTTTGAACTTCTGTTTCAGCGCTTATGCTTAAATTGGGCATGAGCCGGTATTTTTCCGCGTTTGCCAGATATTCAAAGGAGGATGAAGGCGCGAGATCCAGGGTGCC
The DNA here is from genome assembly GCA_046541915.1 of Desulfonatronovibrio sp. Lineage (GTDB taxonomy): Bacteria > Desulfobacterota > Desulfovibrionia > Desulfovibrionales > Desulfonatronovibrionaceae > Desulfonatronovibrio. The sequence goes on from JBKHCI010000011.1 coordinate 16,867, forward strand.
TTCATCCAGGCCTTTATTAAGCAGGGAAGGGTGCCCGGCAACAAATTCAATTTCATCTGCAACCGGGTCATTTTTGATGCTTTCAAAAACAGGCCAGATATTCAGATAATCGATACGACCGACTTTAAGCTTATCTTTTGACATATTGATATCAAGGCTTTTTTACAAAGTGATGACCTTGTCGGCCACGTTCATTCCGCTTATAATGTCCAGCATGTTGGTTGTCTGGCCTGTGCGTCTTTTGTCGGTTAATTTGAAAAATTCCAGGCATGTCCCGCAGACCAGAATGGAAGACCCTTGTTTTTCAAGTTTAAGCAGGCTGTCCAGGGCAGGACTGTTCTCAATCGCCAGCCGGACACCTGAATTAACCAGAATGATCTTCCAAAGATCCTTGCCCATCTCAGGCAGAGTGGCCAGAAAATTAAGCATGAGCCGGGTTCCAAGATCATCATCTCCTTTTCCGATCTTATCTTTTGAGATTAAGATCAAGGTGCGCTGGGCGTTCATATCCGAAACAAGTGAAGAAGGCTCTTTCTGCTGGTTTTTTAAGTCTCTGGAACCAAAGACAATCCATCCTCCTTTGCTTTGCTCCGGTTTATGCAGGGTATATCCCTGGTGAGTTAAATATCTGGAGACATTTTCCAGGGCCGGCTCATTATCCACCAGTACGCTGATTTCTCCGGGATTGTGCCTGGTAATAATTTCTTTGCATCTGAGTACTGGCTGTGGACATGGAAGTCCTTGACAATCAATCAGATTTTCTGGATTCATACTTACCTCTTATGCTGGTGAACATCTATGGAACTGAATAATAAGATAACATACTCCATCCTGACCATGCTGACCAGGGCCTGGTCTTTAACCCTAAACTATAGCAGGGTCAATTATGACCCGGTACTCAAGTTGAGAAGGAAAAAACATCCTGTTATCTTTGCCATTTATCACGGCGAAATATTTCCCCTGTGCTGCCTGCACGCCCATGAGGAAATTACGGTTGTGGTCAGCAGGAGCAGGGACGGAGAGTTAATTGCCTCTGTTCTTAAGAAGATGGGATATAATCTGGCCAGGGGATCCAGTTCCAGGGAAGGTCTCCGGGCGCTTAGAAGCGCAGCCAGACGCATTAAAAATAATAACGGCGAGGTTGTATTCACTGTTGATGGCCCAAGAGGACCCAGGCATGTTGCCAAGCCAGGGATCATTCACCTGGCTTCCAGAAGCAGGGCGTATATAGTTCCCGCCAGGGTAAGCATGAGCACAAGATATGTGTTTAAATCCTGGGACAAGTTTTCTCTCCCCTGGCTGTGGTCAGGGTGCAGGGTTATCTACGGCACGCCTTACAAGGTGCCTGTCAAGCTGAACTCTCAGAAGATCCAAGAACATACCAGTCAGCTGGATCAAAAACTTCAATTACTGCTTTAGCTTTTTCCAGCCGTTCACCATGTTCATCCCTTTCGGGAGTAAATACATCTATAAAAGATGTTCAAGAATCACCAGATTGTCCTTGTCCAAAGCCTTTAAGCCAAGTTCATTGGCTTGGCTTAAACATTCTATCTGCCCTTGTTTCAGACTGATGATTCCACCGGATAAAACCTTTGTATAAGGAATCTGTTCACGCATTTCCTCAAACGCGATACGTTCGGGAAAAATTATTGGCGTAGCCTCCCCGGCGAAATCTTCAAAAATGATATATTTCATAATAATAAATACTCCGTTTTAAAATAAATATGCGTCTTTGGCAGTGTCTGATCCCATTCTGGACTTGATAGTATCAAGACGCTGCTGAGCCGCCTCTTTCTGGCTGTCCCTGTCTGCGTTTTTCAGTACGGATTCAAACAGATTTCTAGCGGTATCAAGAAAACCTCTTTCTTCATAAATCAATCCGGCCCGGTACATCGCGGTAACCGCCCAGATATTTTGATCTGGAAATTGCCAGGCAAGCCTTAAATAATAATCCAGGGCTTCTTCCATGTCCCCCTGATGCTGTGAACCTTCTCCCAGCCAGAAAAGAATTTCAGCCTGAACTGGCTCTGCAAGGTCTGCTCTTTCCTGCCACAGTTCTGCAAGCATGTCCTGAGCCAGATTCCATTGGTTTTTTTCCTGGGCCAGCAAGGCCAGCTTTAACCTGCGCTCAGGAATAAGTCTTTGAGGTGATTTCTCCAGAATGACCTGGTAGGTTGCCAAAGATTCCTCTTCACGCCCCATATCCATCAAAATGCCCGCCTTGGCCTCCAGAAGATCCAGCTGTCTTGGACCCCGGGCAAATTCCTGAGAAATATTCTGCAGGTATTTCCAGGCCATAGTCTTATCACCTTGTTCATACGCGTGTTGAGCCAGTGACAGGTATGCGTTCTGTCCTGTTTCAGAATAAGGAAATAAAAACGCGATATTTTCGGCTGCGGCCTGATCCTGTTCAGTCTGAAAAGATTCATTGTAAAATAGAAAATTAATGGCGTAATCCAGAGGAAAGACTGAGTAGAGATCATCAATGTTGTTTTCTTTTGTTTCCCAGAATTCTGACAGATGCTTCTGGTCAAGATTCAGACCGGCTGCATTTAGAATTTCCTTCAGAAAAACATATCTGGAAGAGGGCAGATCGTTCATCGGTGCATAGTCCTGCATTAAAAGGGAAGCTGCCAGGTAAAGGGTAAAAGGAAGCTCGGAAGAATTAGACAGGGCTTTTTCCCACGAATCAAGAGCTTTTGAAGGTTCTTCTTTCTGAAGTTCATAAATAAAGGCCAGGGCCTGGAGCCGGCCTCTTACTTCCGCTGGAAGCAGGGCGGATGAAAGTTCCTGTTTAATCATCTGTAAAGCGGACTCCGGCTCAAGCTGTTTAATCTCAGCCAGAAAAGGTTTCCATGAGCCGGTTTCAGGGGATGAAAGCCTGAAATCATCCAGGGCGTATTTCTGCAAGTGATCTGAGTAGGCGTGAATAAACCCAGAACTTTTGCTGGTTTCTGAGTTTGGTGTCCAGGTTTCCAGGTCTGAAGTCTTAAGAAATTCGGCAAAATTCTCAAAAAAGGACTGCGGGTCAGGGGATGATATTTCTGTGAGGGAAGCCTCGGCAAGATCCCAGTTTGCTATGCTCCACAGGGCCAGAGCCCTTGCGATGTTTATATGATCAGAAGACGGCCTGTTTTTAGTGGACTCTGTACTTGTCAGGGGAATTTCAATGGTATTCCACAGTTTATTATCCGGCCAGGCTGATCTGGCCAGGACAACAGATTGTTCCATGATCATCCTCCGACCATCATTGATCTGGTCAATACTTAGCGTATTAAAAAACCATCTTTTCCAGACATTGCTCCATAATGTATCCAGGTCAGGCTCTTCTTTCATCAACTGAGCTGTCTTTTCCATGCCCAGGAATCCGGAAGATTCAATAACCGCCAAAACAGCCTGGTCAAATTGTTCCATCTGCCTCAGGGCCTTATGCTTGATCCAGAATTTTCTTCCTTCAACCATCGGATCCTGGTGGTCCTCGATACTGTTTAAAGCTGTAAGCGCTTGCCCGGGATCCTTTAAGGATATCAGGGCTTCAGCGTAATCAAGCTGGGCCTGGGGACCGCTTTGGCGTTTTTTTATACTTTTGGCATAGACATCCATGGCCCCGTACTGCCTTAACCATTCATGAAAGGATTCCTGATTTTCCAGCTCAGAACATAGAGCTGCCGATGATGTTGAAACAAGAAGGCAAAAAACAAAAAAGACAATAATAAAATGACGCATACCATACCACCAATGATTTATATTTGAGCAAAAAAAGACAGACCTTGATCAGCCTGTTGAAATCAATTTAAGGCTTTTCAGGTCTGCAGGTCAACAGTGATATTTGTAGTTTTTGGTTTGATTGTTTCTCATGCTCATTACGATCTCAGGTCCTTAATACAAGCAGGGCTTTTGATTTGTCATAACAGCCTTTCTATTCTAAAGTTTACATAATTTACATTATGAGACAAATTAAAAAATCAGGCAGGGGTGGAAAATAAAAAAAGCCGGCCCTCTTCTCTATGAAGAAAGCCGGCTTGATGCTTAGCCGTGACTGTGAAGAAACAGTAAGGTTATTTTAAAGTAGCGGCATCTTTTAAAAAGGCCTCCAGTCCCATATCAGTCAAGGGATGCCTGGACAGCTTCTCGATTACCTTAAACGGGATGGTGGCTATATCAGCGTCCCTTAAAGCTGATTCAAGCACATGCCTGGGATGTCTGATACTGGCAACAATAACTTCCGTGTCAAACATGTAGCTGTCATAAATCCTGATTATACTGCTTACGACTTCCATTCCGTCCTGGCCGGTGTCATCAATTCTGCCCACAAACGGACTGACGTAGGAAGCTCCTGCCTTGGCTGCAAGCAGAGCCTGCAAAGGAGAAAACACCAGAGTGACGTTTGTATCGATCTCCATCTCAGACAACACCTTTACCGCTTCAATTCCGGGCATGGTCATGGGTATCTTGACAACAACATTGGGGCCGAACTTATCCAGTTCCTGAGCTTCCCTGATCATTTCATCAGTCTCAACTCCGAAAACTTCCAGGCTGACCGGCCCCGGAACAAGGCTGCAAATTTCTTCAGCAACCTTTTTCCAGTCCTTTCCTTCTTTGGCCATGAGGCTGGGGTTAGTGGTAACTCCGTCCACCATTCCATAGTCCATGGCTTTTTTGATTTCATCGATGTTCGCGGTATCAATAAAAAACTGCATCTTTACCTCCTTTTCAAACTGAACAGGAAACTGAACCGGTCCAGTGGTTTACTCTTTGTTTATGGTGTCTTCCGCGTTAATACTTTTCAGATATTTATCCCTGCAGTCATAGCTGCAAAAGCAATGGACACGGTTGTCCTTTTTTACCCGGATATCCGTATCCTTATCCACATATGTCCCGCAAACCGGATCCTTGACCATCACACCATCGGCAGCCATTTTTTTCTTTTCCTGCTCAACCTTGCCTTTCTTCTTTTTGTGGTCATTTGTCAGCAGTTTATAAAGGATAAAACCTACAATAACCAGGATGACTATCTTCAGCATGACTAATTCCTTAAAGTTTCAGTTTAAGTTTAACTATTGTCACTGATAAATTTTGTTTCCTTCAAGCCTGAAATCAATTTTATCCATGACCATTTTAAGACTCGCCCCGCAGGGAAAAACATAATCCGGTTCAATTTCCATGAGCGGCACCAGCACAAAAGCCCTTTGTTTCATTTGGGCATGAGGGATACGCAGGCTGTTATGATCAATGATCCTTTCTCCATAAATCAGAATATCCAGATCAATTATCCTGGGCCCTTTCCGCATCCCCCTGGTCCGGCCCATCCTGATTTCTATTTTTTTCAAAAGATCCAGCAGGCTCCATGGGGTCCAGTTTTTCATGACTTCCAGCAGAACAATCTGATTAATGAACCAGGGCTGGCTTTTATATTCCTGAGGTTCAGTCTGATAAACACTGGACTGAGTTATGAGCTTCAAATTCTTTTGTCCGGATAAGAGCGTAATTGCATTTTGCAGGTTATTATTGCATAATCCTACATTAGAACCAAGGCTTACAAATACTTTTTCACCCAATTTTTATCCTTGCATATCAGTTTATTTGCTTAGCAATAAATGACCAGAAATGACCTTATATTTTTATATTTATCCTAGCAAGTTTGAATCATACCCTGAAATCAACGGGCAGGCTTCAAGTGCGTCCTGAGAACAGCCTGCCCCCCCTGATAGATAATTTCCTGGAGCATATCCTTGTAGTCAGAGGACTTTCCTCAGGCACTGTTGATTCTTATACTCAGGATATGATTTCGTTTACAGAATTCCTGGAACATAAGAATATTTCTCTTACAAAGGTTACAGAACAAAATATCTTTATTTATCTGATGTTTCTGCGCAATAAGGGCCTGCAGAGCCGCAGTCTGGCCAGACATATGGCGACCTTGCGCGGGTTTTACGCTTTTATGCAGGAACAGGGTCATATTCAGAACAACCCCGCAGGTATACTTGAAAATCCCAAGATTCCCAAATTGCTGCCAAAGGTTCTTTCCACCAGGGATGTGGAAAACCTTCTTGCGCAGCCCTCCACTGCTGACAAATTGGGCGCCAGAGACAAGGCCATGCTGGAGCTGCTTTACGCGGCCGGTTTAAGGGTGTCTGAAGCGGCAGAACTCAAAGTACTTAATTTCGACCGGCAAAGCGGCACCGTCAGGGTCTGGGGAAAAGGAGGCAAGGAACGTATTGTACCTTTGCATCTTACCTGTATGAAATGGCTTGAATACTATCTGGACAACTGGCGGGGATCATTTGCCCCCAAGAAAGATATCATGTTTTTAAACCGCTCAGGCAAAGGTCTTTCCAGGCAGGGTATCTGGAAGATAATAAAAAAATACGCTTTAATGGCAGGAATCAGAAAGCAGGTCTCGCCACATACGTTGAGGCATTCCTTTGCAACCCATCTCCTGGAAGGAGGGGCTGATCTAAGGACCGTCCAGATTCTGCTGGGACATTCCGATATCATAGCCACAGAAATATATACTCATGTTCAAAACGACAGACTGAAAACAACACATGAAAAATTTCATCCCAGATCCGGCAAGGTTTGACTACTATGCAAAAAACTAAAATTAAGGCATCCACTGTTATCACCTGTCACGTTAACGCTGATTTCGATGCACTTGCTTCCATGATCGCGGCCAGCAAGCTTTATCCTGATTCGGTTCTTATATTTCCGGGAAGCCAGGAAAAAAATCTGAAAAACTTTTTTATTCAGAGCGCCACCTATCTCTATAATTTTAAATCTTTCAAAGACATTGATCCTTCAGCAGTGACCAAACTGATCATTGTGGATACCAGACAGAAATCAAGAATAAAGCATGTTGCCCCTTTGCTTGAGAATGAGGATATTTTTGTCTGCCTGTATGATCACCACCCTGACTCGGAAGAAGATATTCACGGCGATGAAAAAATAATCCGGCCATGGGGTTCAACCACGTCAATTATCTCTGAGATACTCATCAGTAAAAACATCACTCTGTCCGAAGACGAGGCCACCATACTGGGACTGGGAATTTACGAGGATACAGGATGTTTCACTTTCACCTCAACCACAAGCCATGATTTCACCGCGGCGGGGTGGCTCCTTTCCCAGGGGATGGACCTGAACATGGTTTCAGACATGATCAACCGGGATCTCTCAGCTGAACAGGTTTCTATCCTCAATGCCCTTCTGGAAGCCGCCACCACCCAGAAAATCAACGGCATAGATGTTGTGGTTACAGAAGTTTCTCTGGATCATTATGTTGGTGACTTTGCCCTGCTGGCCCATAAGCTGCTGGACATGGAAAATATTCGGGTCCTCTTTGCCCTGAGCATGATGCAGGACCGGGTCCATGTCGTGGCCAGAAGCAGGACAGCAGACGTTGATGTAGGCCGGATATGCTCCTCCATGGGTGGAGGCGGTCATTCATTTGCAGCTTCCGCCACCATCAAACATAAAACCCTGACTCAGGTTAAGGATGAACTTTTCGGTCTCTTATACTCCCAGATTAATCCGCAGATTCTGGTTTCCCATCTCATGTCCTCCCCTGCTGTTGTTATTGAGGAAAGTGAGACAATAAGCCATGCATCCGAAGTCATGACCAGGTTCGGGCTGAAAGCCATCCCGGTTATTGAAAAAAACAGAGAAAGATGCGTTGGCCTGCTGGAACATCAGATCGCGGATAAAGCAGTGGGACATGGTCTGGGTAAAATAGCTTTGAAGGAATATATGGTTACAGACTTTACAACCCTGAATACCAGTGATGATCTGTATACAGTCATGGAGATTATAATCGGGCAGCGGCAGCGTCTGATCCCAGTTGTTGATGATGATAAGGTGATTGGGGTTGTTACCAGAACAGATCTGATAAACAACATAATAAAAGAACCGGCCCGGATGCCTGAAAGCCTGCTTCCTGAAAAGAAAAGAGAAAGAAACGTCAAAAAAATCCTCAAGGACAGGCTGCCCGGCAATGTCTATTCCCTCCTGGAAAGATGCGGAAAATTGTCTGAAAAAATGGGTTTTCAGGTATATATTGTAGGTGGTTTTGTCCGGGATATACTGCTTGACCGGGACAACCTGGATGTGGACCTGGTTGTGGAGGGAGAAGGCATCTCATTTGCCAGGCAGCTTGCCAGGGAACTGGGGGGGAGGGTCCGGGCTCATCATAAATTTCAGACTGCTGTGGTTGTCCTTGATGATGAACAAAAAGTGGACGTAGCCACGGCAAGGCTGGAGTACTATGAACACCCTGCCGCCCTGCCCACCGTGGAATTGTCATCAATCAAGATGGATCTTTATCGCCGTGACTTCAGTATAAACGCTTTGGCTGTCCATTTGAATCCGGAAAAATTCGGCAAACTTGTTGATTTTTTCGGGGGCCAGCGCGATCTCAAGAATAAAATAGTCAAGGTGCTGCACTCTCTAAGCTTTGTAGAGGATCCCACCAGAATCATCCGGGCCATTCGCTTTGAACAGAGGTTTTCTTTCAGGATAGACGCCCAGACTGAGAAGCTTATCAAAAACGCTATTGAGCTTAATATCTTTCACAAACTTTCAGGCAACAGGATATTTCAGGAATTAAAGATGATTTTTGAAGAGAATAATCCTGTAGGCTGTATTGCCAGAATGGAAAATCTCGGGCTGCTGCGCAATATCCATCCCCTGATTAAGCTGACTCCCAATATCAATAATATTCTCCTTGAAACCGAGAAAGTAATCAACTGGTTTCAGCTGTTGTACACAGAAGAAGTTATGCAGAAATGGATGCTCTATCTGCTTGGACTTCTGAATACCATCAACGACGCCCAGGCCCAGATTGTCTTCAACAGGTTCAATTTTTCTCAGAAACAGGAACAGGGCTTTTTTATTCTCAGGGGGCAGATAAGAGAGGCTGTGGCAAGGCTTTATGAATGGCACAGAAGAAAAAACAGCAGTTTAAGTGATCTCTATTTTATACTTGAGCCTTTGCCGCTTGAAGGGCTGCTTTTTTTAATGGCCAGAACTCAGAAAGAAGAGCTGAGAAAAAAAATATCCGGTTTCATTACTCAGCTGCGCAATATCCATCCGCAGATATCAGGCAAAGACCTCAAAAAAATGGGTATCGAACCCGGGCCTGTATATGGAAAAATACTTCAGGAAATTAAAGCAGCTCAGATTGACGGCCATTTGCCCGACAGGCAAGCTCAGCTGGAATGGGTAAAAAAGAATTATACTTAGTTTCCATCCGGAAAGTATTTCTTTGCGGATGGAAACTATTTAAAAGATAATAGGCAGATAAGTCCCCTTCTAAACAACCCCGTGGTCAAGCATAGCGTCAGCAACCCGGACAAAACCTGCTATATTGGCCCCGGCCACCAGGTTGTCCTTCATTCCATACTCTTCAGCTGCTTCCCTGCACTGCTTGTGAATAGCCTTCATTATCTGCTGCAGTTTCTCATCAACCTCTTCCCTGCTCCATCTGAGGCGCATGGAATTCTGGGACATTTCAAGACCGGAAACGGTCACTCCTCCTGCATTGGCAGCCTTGCCCGGCCCAAAAAGGATCTTGGAGGAATGGGCAAGCTGAACAGCTCCCGGCTCAGTGGGCATGTTCGCGCCTTCAGATATAAGTATGCAGCCGTTCTTAAAAAGTGTTTCAGCGTCAGCCAGGCTGATTTCATTCTGGGTAGCCGAAGGAAACGCGCAGTCACACTTAATGCCCCACGGCCTCATGCCGGGATAATATTCAACCCCGGTAAATGCCTCGGTACACTCTTTTATCCGTCCATAGCGGATGCATTTCAGTTCCATAACAAAACGCAGTTTATCTTTGTCTATACCGGCAGGGTCATAGATTGTTCCACCTGAATCAGAAAGAGCCACCACCTTGCCTCCAAGTTCAATAATTTTTTCGGTGGTATACTGGGCTACATTTCCGGAACCACTGACTACGCATGTTTTGCCTTCGATGCTGTCGTTTCTGGTTTTAAGCATTTCCTGGGCAAAATATACTGACCCATAACCGGTGGCCTCTGGTCTGATGAGTGACCCTCCCCAGTTCAGGCCTTTTCCAGTCAGGACACCGGTAAATTCATTGCGCAGTCTTTTATACTGGCCGAACATATAGCCCACTTCCCTGGCTCCCACCCCGATATCCCCGGCAGGAACATCAATGTCCGCGCCGATATATTTCTGCAGTTCAGTCATGAAGGACTGGCAGAAACGCATTATCTCCGGGTCTGACTTGAATTTGGGATCAAAGTCTGATCCACCTTTTCCTCCGCCCATGGGCAGGGTAGTCAATGAATTCTTGAAAATCTGCTCAAATCCGAGAAATTTGATAATGCCCTGATTAACACTGGGGTGAAATCTGAGCCCGCCTTTATAAGGTCCAAGAGCGCTGTTGAACTGGACCCGAAATCCCCTGTTGACGTGGACATTGCCCTGATCATCCTGCCAGGGTACTCTGAAACTTATTACTCTTTCCGGTTCAACAATCCTGCCGAGTATATTGGCGTCAATGTACTTGGCCCTCTGGGTGATTACAGGTTCAAGAGATTCCAGCACTTCTTGCACGGCCTGATGAAATTCAAGTTCGCCTGGATTTCTTTTAATTACCTGTTCCATGACATTTTGAATATGCTCTTTTGCTGTCATTAACATTCCTTTTTAGTCTTTTTAGGTGGACTGTTTTCCAGGGCTTTGTTATTTTTTGCCTGGAGAACAAATAAGATAAATTTCTTGCAATAAATTTTGTCAGAATAGAAAAAATTTCAACAATAATCAACTGTTAAATTAAAGCTTGAAACCAATGACAGATTATAATTTCAGCACTGGATTGCCCGGCCTGGATACTGCGCTTAAAGGACTGCGAGCCGGAGACAATGTTGTCTGGCAGGTTGATTCCATAGATGAATACAACCGGTTTACCCTGCCCTTTCACGACTATTGTATTTTTTATGATATTCCTCTGATTTATATCAGGTTTGCCAGACATAAACCCTTGCTCAGGGAAGATCAGGCCAATGCGATCTACCGCATGAATCCGCAGAAGGGTTTTGAAAATTTTATTTTCAGGATGCATTCCATTATTCGTCAACATGGCAAGGGCTGCTGTTATATATTTGACTGCCTGAGCAATCTTTCTTCAGACTGGTATTCAGACCGCATGCTTGGAAATTTTTTCATGCTTACCTGTCCTTTCCTGGGAAGCATGGATACAGTAGCCTATTTCGCCCTGCTTCGAAACACGCATTCTTTTCACGCCACCAGCCCTATCCTTAATGTTACCCAGCTTTTTCTGGATGTTTATCAGCACGAAGAAGACATCTTTGTTCATCCCCTGAAAGTTGACAACAGGTATTCGCCCACAATGAATACCCTGCACCAGTTGCGGGGCAATGTTGTTGAACCGGTAAAGACCAGCGACAAAATAAGCAGGGTTCTCTGTCATAAACCCTGGTCCAGGCTTGATTCCGCCGCCCATACTCTGGGATTCTGGAGCAAGACATTTTCTGAGGCTGAACAGGTTTATGAGGATTATACCCAGGGACTCTGCACTGAAAAAAAAGTCAATAAACTGCTGGTTAAACTTATAAAAATGATCTTTTCCAGAGATCCGCGCATTATTGAACTGGCCAAAAAATATATAAGTCTGCATGATATTCTTTTTGTTCGCCGCAGAATGATCGGAACCGGTTTGATGGGAGGAAAAAGCAGCGGCTTTCTTCTGGCCAGGGCAATACTCAAAAAAACAGAACCTGAAAGATGGGAAAAAAAACTTGAACCCCATGATTCATTCTATATAGGTTCTGATGTCTTTTATACCTTTCTGGTCCAGAATGGTGTCTGGTGGATCAGGCAGCAGCAACGAGATCCGGAACTTTTTCTAAAGGACCTGGACCGAGCCAGATCTCAGATTCTCAATGGCTCGTTTCCGCATTATATTATCAAACAATTTGTGGATCTTCTGGATTATTTCGGCCAATGGCCTTTTATTGTCCGGTCCAGTTCACTTATGGAAGATAATTTTGGTAATGTTTTTGCCGGAAAATATGAAAGCGTGTTCTGTGTAAATCAGGGGGAAAGAGGTCAGCGTCTGGCCGCTTTTATCGAGGCGGTCAGACATATTTATGCTTCCTCCATCAGCGAAAAAGCCCTGACTTACAGAAAACAAAGAGGGCTTTTGGACAAGGATGAGCAAATGGCCCTTCTGGTCCAGAGGGTCAGCGGAGTCCACTATAAAAAATATTTTTTTCCCCAGGCAGCCGGGGTCGGCTTTTCATTCAATCCCTATGTCTGGAACGACAAGGTTGATCCGGAAGCAGGCATGCTCAGGCTGGTATTTGGACTGGGGACAAGGGCGGTTAACAGGTCTGATGATGATTATACAAGGGTGATCGCCCTGAATCAGCCTTTAATGCAGCCTCTGGTTAATCTCAATGGCCGCAGTTACACTCAGAAAAACGTGGATGTCCTTGACCTCAGATCAAATGCGGTTTCATCTCTGTCTTTTAAAGACCTGTATTCTGACTGTCCGGATCTTCCTGTTGAATTATTCGCCCAGAAAGACCCTGAGCTCCAGGAAAAGGCCAGAAAACTGAACATAAAGGATTTTTGCCCCTGGGTGCTGAATTTTTCTCAATTGTTATCAAAAACAGATTTTGCCCGGGACATGAAAATAATGCTCAAAACCCTGGAAAAGGCATACGGATCTACTGTTGATATAGAATTTACTGTTAATTTCTTTGAGAATCAAAACAAAAATCCGGAATATATGGTTAATCCGGTGCAGTGCAGGCCTCTGGAAATTAAATCTTCAGGCATTCAGGATCAGCTTGCCGCCGGGATTGCCCCTGAAAAAATAATCCTGAAGACCACCGGGCCTGTAATCGGCCAGAGCAGAACCGATAAGATTGACCGGATAATCTACGTTAATCCTGACAAATATGGTTATCTTCCGGAAAGTGACCGGCACTCAGTAGCCAGGCTTGCTGGCAGGATCGCCCATGAGCAATCCTGCCAGTCCTGCTTCAATATCATGCTTATGGGGCCTGGCCGCTGGGGTACAAGCATTGCCTCCCTGGGAGTACCAGTCAACTTTACGGAAATAAGCACAGTATCTGTACTCTGCGAGATTGTAGCCATGCGCGATGATTTTGTCCCTGATGTTTCCCTGGGCACACATTTCTTCAGTGATCTTATCGAATTTGACATCCTTTATCTGGCCCTTTACCCGGACCGGGAAGAAAACATGCTCAATCAGTCCTTTCTGGAAAATTCAGGTAATCAATTAACGCAAATTCTGCCCCAGGAAGAAAAATGGGCAGACACCATCTTTGTCATAGATCAGGCACAACTTCCGGGTCAGCCGGCAATCAATCTGTTTGCTGACGTAAAAAACCAG
>JBKHCI010000068.1:0-8290 GCA_046541915.1 Desulfonatronovibrio sp.
CTTATAACTATTACCTATATTTTTTTAAGCATTGATGTAAATCTGTTTTCCAGGTGAAACAATCTGTCGAAAAAAAAGATATGCACACACATTGCCAGCCAGATTACATCTCTGATCAGGGTCATCCAGCTTATGGGATCTTCAGCGCTGCTGAAACACCCGCAGCTGATGGGCGAATCGCGCAAAAGATTCACAAAGACACCAACGGTAAAGAGAAAAAGAAGAAAGGCAATAACAACTGTGGATGATTTGGCTCGAAAACCCACAACCAGCATAATTCCGCAGATAAGCTCCAGCCAGGGCATGGTTATGGCCAGGATATTTACCATCCAGTAAGGAGCCAGCTCATAGCCGGCTATGGTTTCGGCAAACTCCGCGCCATAGTTTATTTTATACATACTGGCGTAGATAAATATCCCTCCGATGTACAAACGCAGAACCAGGGCCAGATAAGGGCTGGATATAAATTTTTTCAAATGCTTCTGGATCTTTTTCACGCTCAAGGCTCCACCGGCAAATCCAGACGTTTCCATTCCGCGAGACCGCCTGGAAGCACATGAACGTTCAAATGTCCTCTTTGAGTAAGTTCATGAGCCACTTTTTCATCGTATCTGCGGCTGATGTTTCTTCCGTATACAATTATGTCCTTTTGAGGATCAAGCTTGGAAAATTTCATCATATACACAAAATCAAAAAGATTGAGAGGCAGGCCTATGGCCCCGGCTATCCTTTCCTGAGAATAAAACTCATTGGGCCTGGCATCCACAAAAACAGCCGACTTATTTTTATGTTTCAGCGCTGCCCAGTCTGTCTCAATGGACGGAGGCGCGGTAAAGGTCCAGGTTTCCGGAACAGGGCTTATCCCTCCCGGACTGGACAGGTTATAAGTCAGGCTGAGGACAAGGGTTAAAACGAATATCAGAACAAAATCCAGGACATTGACCCTTTCCAGCCTGAGCAGTTCCTTACTTATAAGTGAACTGATCCGGTTTCTGGTCTTCTGAAGAACATTAACCCTGTCCCTGGTCTGTCTCAGCTCCTCTATAGTTTTGGACAGCTCATAATTTCTGTGTCCCAGGTCAAGGTTAAGTTTCTGAATTATCTCAAATGAAAGTACGTTTTCCAGAGACACCAGGAAACTCATGGTCAATGAAGACAATAGATCTTCTTCGTCCCGGGAAAACTCCCCTCCGGTGATCTTTGAACAAAATCCCATGATCCCGAAATAATTCTCATCCAGACTGAACACCACCCCGATCTCAAGAGGCAGATCAAAGGACAGAGCAGACAGATGATTTGGCCTCAAAGCCTGAACCTTATACTCAGACAGAGAAAAACATGACTGGGCGGGATAAAATGAAAGGATAAAATCTTTAACCCTGGACTGATCAATTTTATGCAGTTCTTTTGTTCTGTCGCCTCTTCTGGATGACAAAAAACTGTCCTCCGGCACATCAAAAAGCAAAATAAAACCTGATCGCGCGCTGAGCGTTCCCTGGGCCATAAGCAGGAAACTGCTCAAGAGTTTTTCTTTATTGAAAATTCCGCTGAGCTCTCTGGACATTTCCGACAAAGCTTTAAAGTGAAAAACATGCCTGTCCAGATCAAGCTGGGTTTTGCGGGCACTGTTCAAAGCTGTGGTCAACTGCTGATTTTTAATCATGAGATTGTCATTAAGCTCTCTTACCTGCCGGGTGGACCTGGCCAGCTTAAGAGAATCCATAAAGACCTCGGTCATGCTCGAAAGAAAATCCTTGTCCGCGTCAGAAAAGTCTTTGCCGTTGATTTTGGCCCCCAATCCAGCAAACCCGTAACAATCAGAACTTAAAGTCCATTGAATCAAAAATCTGGTCTGCCTTGGCCAGCGGGTTTCCTGTTCAGCCGGGGCAGTGGAATCATTAACGCGCACCAGTCTTACCTGTTTTGGAAGGACCTCGTTCTGGACACTCAGATGGCTGAAAAATTTGTTGAATAAATCAGGGCCGGACTGTCTGAGATTTCTGTTTTCCTCCAGGCTGAGCCCCCTTGATTCCAGCTCCACGGACTGGCCATAATTCCCCAGCTTAAGAACAAACCCCCTGGCGCTGCCCATAGCGCCAAGAATCAGCAAAACAAATTTTTTCAGAATCTGGTCCGGGTCTTCAAGAAGAGTCAGCTCACGGATTGATTCATTAAGGATATTCAGCTGATAGGCCTGACGTTCCAGATCCTCTACCACCTGCTTGTTGTAACCCCCGCAGAAGTCCTGTTGTCTAACCAAGGTCATAATCCTGTTTAAACCTTAAACATTTAACAGCCTGTTAAAGCACTACTCCACAACCCCTCTTATTATCTCCATAAACTCTGATAATTCAGGCACTTTTCCCAGATGAGAATAATGAACCTTCCCGTCCCGGGAAACAATAAGGGTAAAGGGCACATCCGGGTTGCCTATGGCCTTGAGAAAATCATACTCATAATCCGCCAGCATGGGATACGGCGCGTTCCAGGTACTCTTTAGATGTTCAATCTCCATATCTGTAGCGCCGGAAACCACTGAAAACATAAGCAGCCTGGAACTCAGCTGCTTATCTTTGTGTATCCTGTTGAACAGCTGATTTATTTCAGAAGACTGAGCATGACAGACAGGACAATAGGCCCCCACCACCTCGATAATAAAATAATCCGCATCCAGTTCCTTCAGCCTGAATTCTTCCTCTTCTCCAATTCCAAGATATTCTTTTTCTTCCTGAATTTTCGGGGCTTGCAGGGCTGTATCCGCAAGGACTTCCCCGGCCTGAATATGCCCGGAAGCTGAAGAAGGCTGCGGAAAAAATATCAGACTGAAAAAAAGAACTATGAAAATGGACATACATTTTTTCATGGGATCAGAGCTCCTGTATTTTTAGTATTATCTAAACTAAACGTTTTTTTTTCTCTGTCATTGCCACACACTCTGCAGGTGATGGAAGTAACGATCATACTGGACAGTTACATTAAAAATCCCTTAGTTCAGGTATTATATTTGCGTGACTGATGAAAACTAAGCAGACTTATGAGCACTCAAATAAGCCAAAGCGTCTTCTTCGCTCTGAAAAACATTGGCCATTTCACTGATTCCCACAATATTAAAAAACTTGTTCATGTTCTCAGATAATCCGGTAATGGCAACTTTTTTTTCATTGTCCAGAAACCTGGTAATAACCTGGATTAAAATGCCGATGCCGGCACCGCTTACAGATGAATTTTCACTGAACCTGAGTAAAACCCCGCTTTGCTTTCCACCCGCGATTTCATCTGAGACATTTATGAACAAATCCTCATGGGAAGCGTTGATATTGCCCTGAATGGCCACAATGGCAACCTGCTCTTGTGTGGAACAGATGATTTCCTGTTCATTGCTTTCCAGCAGATCTATTCTTTCCTGAGCCCGTTTAAGGGCTTCATCCAGGTCCTTTTTCTGGATAGGCTTGTTAATGAAGTCAGTAGCGTTAAGGTTCATGGCCTCTATGGTCAGGTCCACGTCTCCGTGTCCGGTCATGATTATAACCTCGGTCTGGGGGCTGAGGGCCTTGATTTTTTTGAGAACCTCCAATCCATCCATGCCCGGCATTTTAATATCCGTGATAACAACAGCCGGACTCTCCTTCTCAAATATCTTCAGGCCCTGTTCACCGTTTTCAGCAGTAAAAACTGTATATCCATAGACCTTTAAAAAAAGCTGAAACATGCTCAGGGTTGGCTGTTCATCATCAATGACCAGAATTTTTCGCATTTTTTATTCTCCGGGTTCGTATCAACACAAACATGAATCCAGGGTTGGCCGGTAAATATAGTGAAAAGTTACAAAACATATCGACCCTGAAAATCAGGTAAATTTTGCCCTGGGAAAAGAAATTTTAAATGTTGTCCCTGCCCCTTCAACACTTTCAATCTCAATTTGACCTTCATAGTCTTTGATTATCCCGTAGGAAATGGAAAGACCAAGCCCCATTCCCATTCCGGTCTGCTTGGTGGTAAAAAAGGGATCAAATATTTTTTCCTTTACTGAATCAGGCATACCTGTGCCATTATCTTTCACATAAAGGACAACCTGTCCGTTTTGAACACCTGTGGAAATATCTATTTCCCCGAACCAGGAACCCGGTTCATCACTCATTTTCTGAACAATGGCATCCCTGGCATTGGTTATGAGATTGAATATCACCTGTTCCAGACGATTTTTATGGGCCATTATAGGAGGCAGGTCAGAGGCCAGATTCAGTTTAACATTTATATTCTGAAGCCTTATCTGCTGGCCCATTATGGACAGGACATTCTGCACGGGCTTGTTAATATCTGTTCTTTCTTTGGTAAAATCAGATTTCCGGCCGAACTCACGGAGATTATTTATTATTTCCGTGGCCCTGTCCACCTGAAGACTTATTTCGCTGCTGATCTGACCAAGCTGATCGCAGGCAATATCTTCCTTGTTTTCATGCATCATATTCAGAAAATCACTGCCCATCTTTATGGCGTTCAGGGGCTGATTAAGCTCATGGGCTATGCCCGCTGAAAGCTGGCCCAGACTGGTCATCTTACTGGCCTGAATAAGCTGGGCATCCTTGTCGATCATTTCAGTAATGTCGGTGGTGGCCACAATAACAGCGTCCTTGTTCCTGTAGCGGCTTTTGCAGGCCTCCACATTGGTATAAAAAGGGATCTGACCTTTTTTATAGTGAATGGCCTTGGTATACACAAAGCTGTCGTCTTCAGGATTGGCGTCAAAAAAGGAAATAAACTTATCCCGGAATTCCGGGGCCAGGTTGGTAAAAGACATGTCAACCATTTCCTCGTGGGAATAACCATATATATTCTGGGCGCTGGGGTTGGCATCCATAATCTTGAGCGTGCCGCAGCTCAGCACAAAAATAGGAGCAGGCCCGCTCTTGAACAGTGACCGATATTTGTTTTCTGATTCATGAACACGGTTACGGTAAAGCTTGATGCTGCGGATCATGTGTTTGAAGGAATCCGCCAGCTGATGAACCTCGTCACCCACCTTTTTTCTTTTAACCATACAGTCAATACAGTAAGCGGCTTTCTGAGGCTGATGATCATTGTCCCCTGCCACATGCATGACTTTGTCAACGTGCCAGCAGGGCAGATCAGTATTGTAATACGCTGGACAGTGTTCTTCCTTGTTGTCGTAACTGTCCCAGAAAAGTTCTCCGGGCTTGAGGTCAAGATTGCCCTTGCTTATTTCATCAGCCATTTTGGTCAGCTGGGCAATAGACTTGGTAATATATCTGGAAAGCCAGTGGCTGATAAGAAACATGAGGACAATGGTACCGAAGATAAAACCCAGAAAGGTATTTCTAAGCTTGTCAATAATCTGCTGGATATGCTCTTCCTTGAGGCCGACCCTGACAGTTCCTATCTGATATATTCCCTCCCAGATGGGGACAGCGATATCAAAGGCCCTGGTTGCGCCGATATCAACCCTTTGCACGCTGTAATCCTTGCCTGACGGCAAAGGATTGGCATGAATCAGTTTTTCAGGAAAAGGATGAATAAAGGTATGCGAAAGAAGCTCGTTTTCTTCATCAATGATAAAAATATAGTCAACCAGGTTCTGCCTTTCCCCCAGATGCAAAGCATCAAAGAGCAGAGTGACCAGCTTGGGATTATCCCTGGTCAGGACATAGCCCCTGCCCTGGTCGGCAATACTCTGGGCAATGGCAATCCCCCTGAAAGTAAGCTCATTAACCAGACTGGAGATAAGTATCCATCTGGCCAGAACAGCTATTACCACGCTAAGCACAAGGACCATGGCCAGGGTCGAGAAAAATATCTTGTTTTTAAGGCTTATATCCTGAAATCTGAACATTTAATCTCTGCCTTTTTTAACGGAAATCCGTAAGCAAAAATGCTCTTATTTTCCATACATCTCCCGGACCTTCTGCCAGTCAGTAAGCAGGGCCAGTTCACCATCACGGATAATCGTAAAATAGACCCTGGACAATCCCTGATGATTGTCCGGACTGAAAGAAAGCGTATTGGCAATGCCCAGGGAAAAGTTGTCTATGGACTCTATGGCATCAATAAATTTCTCCCGGTTCAGATTTCGTCCGGCCCTTGTGAGTCCCTCAACCAGAACCCTGGCATTTATAAAACCCTCCAGGGCCACAAGATTGGGCTGTTCATCCGGAAAATAGCGGTTATAAAAAGTTGTAAACTCCTGAACGCCGGACAAAAGAGCCAGGGATTCAAGGGAGTCAGGAGGCGGAACCACCTGGGTTATGATCACCCCTTCTCCGTCAGGCCCCAGTATCCTGGCCAGTTCTTCGCTGCCCACAAAGGAAACATTATGAAAAACCGGATTAAACCCTCTTTCTCTGGCGGTACGGATAAATTTGGCACAGGCGTCATAAGTTCCCACCATAACCACGGCCTCCGCACCTGAATGAATAATATTTTCCAGGCCTTCTTCAATTTCAAGGGTCCCCCGGGTATAGCTGCCCCTGGCCACCGGAGTCAGATCATAATTTTTCAGGGCCAGTTCTGTTCCTTTTAGCCCGTCAAAACCGTAAGCATCGTACTGATAGAAAACAGCTATCTTTTCCAGATTAAGTTCTTCAACAAAATACTTCACAGCTTCTCTGGTTTCTTCGTAATAGGAGGCCCGCACATTTATAATATTAGGCCTGAAAGGTTCACGAAAGTCATTTGCTCCGGAAAAGATTCCCACCAGAGGAATCTCAGCATCAGAAATAAGAGGCAGAACTTTTACAGTGGTTGGAGTACCGACATAGCTGAACAGGCAGAACACCTGATCATCAATGATCAGTTCCTGGGTGTTGGCAAGACATTGAGGGGGATCATATCCGTCATCATAGGCAATCATCTCAATTTTTCTTCCGTGTACACCACCCTGCTCATTAATATGGTTAATATAGGATTGAGCTCCTTTAAGGGTCTGGGTTCCCAGGAAGCTGGCATGACCGGTCAGGGCAAGGGAAGAACCAATGAGGATCCGGTCTTCAGTAACACCGTAGACAACAGATTCAGCTGCTTCTTCATTTGACTCGGTTGAGCAACCCAATAAAAAAAATAAACACAACAGACTGAACAGAATCTTGCCTGTCTGGCTCATCACGTCCTCCTGAAACAGGGGCTGGATTTTTTATCAGTTACGGATTGTTTTCAACTTAATGGAAAAGAAAGCCGCAAAAATGTCAAGATATTTTCATTTTTTGAGGGTTAAGAAATTCTGAATTGTCAAAGAGTTATTAAGGTACTTATTTCCGGACTAAATCAGGTTTGCCTTTTAAAATAAGAAAAGCTAGATTTGATCAGGAGCTTAAAAATGGCAGACACCCACTCCGGAAAAATCAATCAGAACCAAGAAAACATAAAAGAAAAAGTATTGATAATTGATGATGAACCATCAACTTTAAGACTTTTCTGCATGTTTCTAGAGTTCTACGGTTTTGAGCCCCTGCAGGCTGAAAACGGTCAAAACGGCCTGGAAATCTTTAAAAAAAACAACCCCAGGATTGTATTTACAGACATCAAAATGCCCGGCATGGACGGCATTGAAGTCCTGAAAAGGATCAAGTCCATTGAACCCCTGGCTGAAGTGATTGTCATCACCGGACATGGAGACATGGATCTGGCACTGCAGGCCCTTAACTTTGATGCCACTGATTTCATCAATAAACCCATAAAAAGGGAAGACCTGGAAAACGCGCTGATCAGGGCAGGGCAACGCATTGACCTCGGTAAATCCAGAAAAAAAGCCATTGATGTCCTCTTTCCTGAGCAAGACAGTGCGGAGATTAAACTTTATGGAAATATCAATGCTTTTTCCGAGCCTTTTATCCAGGAAGCCTTCCAGAAGTGCCTGACCCGGAGCTGCTCAAAACTGACTCTTATCTTTAAGGCCAGCTCTTCCATAAACGGCGCGGGCATAACCGCCCTGGGCGACCTGCTGACCCAGGCCGCTCAGAACAATATCCGGGTTATCATTACCGGCCTGTCCAGTAATTTCCTGAAAGCCTTTGAAGAGCTGGGGCTTCTGGACATGGCTGAAGTCAAGTCTTGAGTAGTTTCCGGCAAAATATTCTTGACTGAACCATAGCCTGGTGCTAGCTGAAAAAACTCAAAAAATAGTCTGCTCATCCCAATAAAACGCTCTTTCTTCTCGCTTCAGAGATTTAACAGCGTCTTGAAAAATTCTTCCCGCGCCAGGCTGCGTGGAAGGCCTTTTTATCTGTCAGCCTGAATCCGTGAAAGTGGTATTTCCCAACTTATTGCTTATGCGGGTTTC
>JBKHCI010000069.1:0-8275 GCA_046541915.1 Desulfonatronovibrio sp.
TCGCTGCGCTCCCTCGCAATGACAGGTGTCGCGTAACCCCGTCTGTCATTGCGAGGGAGTCTTCGAGCGCGGCAATCTCTCTTGTTACTCGTGGGTTTGATCCCGGTCCACCCGAGTGGGACGCTTACGTATCCTAAAAACGCTGCATCCTTGAACTTTTTTTGCATTTATCCGGCACTCACTTGAGGGCATATTTTCAGGCATGAGCCATTACCCGCAACTCAAGTGAGTGCCTGACCGACGTCTGGAATTTTTGAGCAAGCAGCCTGATAAGGGCTTTTTCACGCTGTTATGTACAACCATTCGGTTAACATTGGATTACGCGAATGGACTTAATGCGCGGCGAATATCCGTCATGTTTATAGAAAATAACGGATCATTTGCCAAGTAAAATTCCAGTTTGTAAAACAGAGTATTTTGGGCTATTCATAAAAATTATAATTTTTTTTAACCAAATTAAAGTCTTTTTGCAAACACAGAGATTTAAACTGATGATCTATTTTGGGCCCTTGACCTGCTTGTTTCAAAACATTTATTGACAGTTAACCTGTTTTTAAACAAGTATATACAGACCAAAAATTTTTACAGGATTAACCGGCTGCCCTGAATTTCCCAACAGCCGCGTCATTTCTGGTTGGGTTCCGCGTTCAACGTTAAAGAGTAAGAAAAATCAATCAATTTCGGAAATTTTTCCTGCTCCTTATCCGGAACTCATTTGAGAGCATATTTTCAGGCATGAGCTATTACCCGCAACTCAAGTGAGTGCCTGACCGACGTCTGGAATTTTTGAGCAAGCAGCCTGATAAGGACTTTTTCACATTGTTAAAGATAAGGGAGAATACTGACGATAAATATTTTTCATCAAAGAAAGATTTTCCGGATGGAAAATAACTAAACAGTAGTAATATTTATGGAGAAAAAAATGAGTGAGAATGATGGCCAGGTCTTTTTGAGTCTTGAACAGGATATTGTTGCTGCCAATTCCGAGGATATCAAACAAAAACTCAAGGAGGTCATTTCCGATGATCTAAAGGTCCTGACCGTTGATATGGATAAGGTTGAACAGGTTGACTCAGTAGGCGTAGGGGTGCTTATAGCCTGTTACAATTCCTTGCGTAAACAGGGTAAGGAATTTAAGCTGATAAATGTGGATGCCAAGATATTTGAACTGTTTCAGGTCATGAGACTGAACAAGCATTTTGAGATTGAGGTTAAGCAGGAGTAAAGCTCTGGGTTTTTTCCGAGCGAGGATTCTCGCAACACTTTTTACCGCGGAAACCACAGAAAATCTGACTGGATATTTTAGGTGAGTGACGCGACGCAATAAGGGAAAGGATATGGACGACGAAACCCTGCAAATGTATGTAGAGGAGTCCAGGGAACATCTGGAAGACATTGAAAATGATCTTCTGGCTATTGAAGCAGACGGAGAGGAAATAGATGTTGATCTTGTAAACAAGGTTTTCCGGGCGGCTCATTCCATGAAAGGCGGCGCCGGATTTCTGGGGTTGAACAACGTCAAGGAGCTTGCCCACAAAATCGAAAATGTTCTGGATATGATCCGGAACAAGGAGCTGATTCCCAACCCTGAGATAATCAATATAATTCTTCTGGCCTTTGACCGTCTAAGCGAACTGGTTGAAAATATCGCTCAAAGCGATGAAATGGATATATCCGAGCATGTGGTTGCCCTTACCGGAATTGCTGCCGCTTCCCTGGCTGACGATGAAAAGGATACCATGGTCAAGGAAGTGGATATAAAAGACTCTAAAGGACATACTGTGTTCAGTATACCAGAGTTTGATCTGAACCAGGCCCGCAAAGGGGGCAAATTCATCTATCTTGTTGAATTTGATCTTATTAATGATGTTCACCGCAAGAATAAAAAACCTCTGGATCTGATCAAAGACATGCAGTCCACCGGCCTTATCATGGCGACAAAGGTGGATCTGGATGTTGTGGGAACCCTGGATGAAGATGAGTTTTCCAACCGGATTCCCATGTATGTTCTGTTCTCCTCCATTATCGAGCCGGATATTCTGAACACCCTTTTTGATGTAAGCTCAGACAGGGTGACAATTGTCAAAGAAGGAACCGAAGCCCGGTCCGGGCAAAAAGAAGCAGCAGGCGGTGCTGAGGAAAGCCCTGACAAAGCTTGGGCTCAGGAACCCGGGGACTCCGAACAGACGCATGAGCCTCCTGTGGAAGGTGAAGAGCCCGGCGAGTCTGAAGAATCTGAAGAACATGAACCGCCCCTGCCTGAGCAAACCCGGCCTGAGCAGGAGGCTTCTGAAAAAGAGCCTGCAGCGTCTGAAGCGCCGGCCAAAGAGCCGGACAAACCTTCTCCTCCTTCCGCCAAAAAGCCTGCTGCCAAATCCGGTCCTGGTTCAGCCGCTCCCGGCGCCCAGCCTGCTCCATCTTCCGTGCCTGATTCCCTGAGGGTTCACGTCAGTCTTCTGGAAAATCTTATGAACCTGGCAGGAGAACTGGTGCTCAGCCGTAACCAGCTCATGCAGGCTATATCCACACAGGACAAGCATTCCGTGGGTTTGGCCGGCCAGCGAATAGACCTGGTTACTTCAGAGCTTCAGGAAGCCATTATGCTTACCAGGATGCAGCCGGTGGCCAATATATTCAATAAATTCCCCAGGGTGGTCAGGGATCTGGCCAAGGATCTGAACAAAGAAATAGACCTGGTGCTGGAAGGAAAGGATGTTGAGCTGGACAAGACCATTATTGAAGGCCTGTCCGATCCTTTGACTCACCTTGTGCGTAATTCCGCCGACCACGGCATTGAAAGACCGGACGTACGTATAGCCGCTGGAAAAAAGCCTGAGGGCAGGATTGTTCTTAAAGCCTTTCACGCGGCCGGGCAGGTCAATATTGAAATTATTGATGACGGAAAAGGAATACCTGTTGATAAGATCGTGGACAAAGCCCTGAGCAAAGGCCTGATTACAGAAGAACAGGTCAAATCCATGACTGAAAAGGACAAGAACAGCCTGATCTTTCTGCCTGGACTGTCCACGGCTGATCAGGTTTCAGACGTTTCAGGCCGGGGCGTGGGCATGGATGTGGTTAAAAGCAATCTGGACCGCCTGGGAGGACAGGTGGATATTGAAAGCGAAGAAGGAAAGGGCACATCCATCCGCATTAAATTGCCTCTGACCCTGGCTATTATTCCCAGCCTGCTTATTTCCGTGGGCGATGAAAGATTCGCCATCCCTCAGGTTAATGTTGACGAGCTCATTCAGATTCCTGCCAGCCTGGTTCCGGAAAGAATTGAAAAGGTGGGCGATGCCCAGGTCCTTATCCTTAGAGGAGAGCTTATTCCCCTCATGAATCTTGCCGAGGTTCTGCAGCTCAAGCCGCGCGAAAAGGTGCCCAGGTCTTCTTCCAAGGTAACTCCCATAAATTCCGGCAAAGCAAATCATGAAGATGAGCAAAAAGGCCATCTGGAAGCTGAAGCTGTTACTGAGCCTCCAAAAGGGTCTGACCCGGTACAGGAAGATTCATCTGATGTTGATATAGTGGTGGTTTCAGCTGGCTCATTCAAATACGGCCTGGTGGTGGATGAACTCCATGATTCCGTGGAAATTGTGGTCAAACCTCTGGGCAGACATCTTAAAAGCTGTGACGGATACGCGGGCGCTACCATCATGGGCGACGGCAGGGTGGCTCTGATTCTGGATGTCATCGGCCTGGCCCGCCTGGCAGAGCTTACATCAGTGGCCGGCACTGAAAAGGCTAAAGAACTGGCCAGAAAACAAGAAAAAGAAAAGGATGTGGAAGAAAAGCAATCACTGTTTCTATTCAATAACGGACCCAGCGAATACTGCGCCCTGCCCCTGGACCTGGTGGCCAGGGTGGAGCTTATTAGTGCCGATCAGATTGAAATCGCCGGCGGTAAAAAGGTCATTCAGTACCGTGGCGGTAATCTGCCTATATTTGCCCTGGAAGAAGTGGCCAGGGTGGAACATCTGGAGCTGGAAGGAGAACTTGTGGTTATTGTGTTTTTCATGGCCGGACACGAGATCGGACTTCTGGCTTCTCAGCCGGTTGACGCCATTGAAACCAAGATAAAAATTGACGATTTCACCCTGAAGCAGCCGGGTATTTCCGGGTCAGTGGTGCTCAATGGGCGTACTACCATGATTGTGGATATCTTTGAGTTCATGGAAACTCTTAATCCTCACTGGTTTGAAAAAAGAAAGACAGCGCCGGCTGCTGAGCAGGGCGTCAATAAGATTCTGCTGGTTGAAGATTCGGATTTTTTCAGGGCCCAGGTGAAAAAGTTTATTGAAGATGAAGGTTATGAAGTAGCTAAGGCTTCTGAAGACGGACAAGTGGCCTGGGATTACCTGAATGAAAATCCTGATGAGATATCTCTGGTGGTCACTGACCTGGAGATGCCGGTTATGGATGGCTTTGAACTTACCGAACATATCAAGAATGATGACCGGTTCAGGCACTTGCCGGTTCTGGCCCTGACCTCCCTGGCGGGTGAGGAAGATGTGGCCAGAGGAAAGCAGGTGGGCATAGATGATTACCAGATAAAGCTGGATAAAGAAAAGCTGATGCAGAGTATTTTCAGTTTTCTGAATAAGAAAGCGGCGTGATGGATCAGAGGTCAGAAGTCAGAGGTTAGAGGATTTTCAACCGGCAGTCATAAGCCGCCGGTTTAATAAATAACCAAGTATAGATGTTAACATACAGCCAAATATTTCCGGAGGGAAGAAATGAAGAATGTTAAACTGAGTGTGAAGCTTATCGGTGGATTTCTTATTGTGGCTTTAATAACCATGGCCGTGGGGATTACCGGATGGTTGGGCGCCATCAGGATGGGCGATGACATGACCGAGGTGGGAGAGGTCCGTCTGCCCAGCATCCAGTCTCTGCTTGATGCCGAAATTGGTATGGAAGAAATGATGGTGGCCCAGCGCACTCTCATGTCAGAGTTTTTAACCATGGACCAGCGCCGGAAACAGGTGGAAAATTTTAAAAAAGCCAGAGAAGATTACCAGGAATATTGGGAATATTTCAAGACACTGCCTGCCACTGCCCAGGAAGCTGAGATAAGTGATGAGATAGACTTGCAACTCACGGACTGGATGGAGCTTAATGACCAGTGGCTGGAACTTAACCGGGAATTCCAGGCAACCGAGATACTTGATCCAAACAGGCTGGTTTCCAGCCTGCGCCTGTTCAGAGGAGATCATTACCAGGCCGAAGTAAGAGCTGCCAATCATCTTTTTGATGAGCAGGAGTTTGAAGGCGGAGATGATCCCACAGCCTGTAGTTTTGGCCAGTGGATGGCCAGAATGGACTTTGACAACCCCCGACTGGTTGAACTGCTGCAGGAAATGCAGGATCCTCATGACCGTTTTCATCAGGCAGTGGGAGATATTCAGCAGGCAATAAGAGCAGGCAATATAAATGAGGCTCAGCGGGTGTACCGGGATGAGATGCAGCCTGCTTCCAGAGAGGTTTTTACATACTTTGATCAGCTGCTGGAAATGGCTGAAGAAGTGGACGCGCTGCGGGATGAGCTGAATGATCTGACCATGGGTCCTGTTTATACCGAAGCCCAGGAAGTTTTGGACCTGGTTGATGAGCTGATTCTTATAAATGAAGACATTGCCGGGGAGGCTGTGCAACAGGCCGATGCCAATGCCGGATTTGTCCAGCTTCTGACCCTGGCCGGCATGGCCCTGGGTACTTTAATCGCTGTTGTTCTGGGAATTTTTCTTACTCTGAGCATTACCAGGCCTATATTCAAGGGTGTGGATTTTGCCAGGAAAATGGCTGATGGCGACATGTCCCAGACTCTGGATATTCACCAGAAGGATGAGGTAGGCATATTGGCCAAGGCCCTTAATGAAATGGCTGAGAACCTGCGCAGCATGTTCGGGGATATTAATAACGGAGTGGGTACACTGGCTTCGTCTTCCACAGAGCTTAACTCCATTGCAGATGATATGGCCACGCGGTCGGAGCAGACAGCGGGCAAATCCAATGGCGTGGCCACCGCGGCCGAAGAAATGAGCTCCAATATGAGTTCAGTGGCAGCAGCCATGGAGCAGGCAGCCACCAATGTAAATACAGTGGCTACCGCATCCGAGGAGATGAGCGCGACCATCTCGGAAATCGCCCAGAATTCTGAAAAAGCCAAGAAAATTACCAGCAACGCGGTAAGCAAGGCCAAGGAAAGTTCGGTAAGAGTTGATGAACTGGGCAAGGCCGCCTCAGAAATCAGCAAGGTTACCGAGACTATTATGGCCATATCCTCCCAGACCAATCTCCTGGCCCTTAATGCCACCATAGAAGCGGCCAGAGCGGGTGAGGCAGGCAAGGGTTTCGCGGTTGTGGCCAATGAAATCAAGGAATTGGCTCAGCAGACAGCCAAGGCTACTGATGAGATCAAGGAAAAGATTGAGGGAATCCAGGACGCCACCGGCATGACTGTGACTGAGATTCAGGAGATCAGCCAGATTATTAATGATATTGATTCCATTATCGCAACCATTGCCGCGGCTGTGGAAGAACAGAGCGTGACCACCAGGGATATCGCGGAAAATGTGGGCCAGGCCGCTACAGGCATTCAGGAAGTCAATGAAAACGTGGCCCAGAGTTCCACAGTGGCTCAGGAAGTTGCTCAGGATATAACCGAGGTCAGCTCCAATGCCACTGAGATGAGCAATTCCGGCGCTCAGGTAAGGCAGAGTTCTGATGAGCTGTCAAGGCTGGCGGAAAAGCTCAAGGAACTTATGGCCAAGTTCAAGCTGTAAGCGTTCCACCCGGGGGCGCCCAGGACAGAACCTGCGAGTGGCAGGAGAGATTGCCGCGTTCGAAGACTCACTCGCAATGACAGCTGATAGCCACAGACGTGCTTGCGCGATACCTGTCATTGCGAGGGAGCGTAGCGACCGAAGCAATCTCTATGACAAAACCGGAAATATAAGCTGTAAGAAAAGGCGCTCCCCAGGGAGCGCCTTTTCTGTTAAGAACTGAAAAACTTTCTATACCATTCAATAAATCTGGATATTCCTTCCTGAACTGTAGTTTCCGGTTTGTATCCCAGATCCTCGACCAGATCCTCTACGTCAGCGTAAGTACTGGGAACGTCTCCGGGCTGCAGGGGTAAAAGGTTTTTTTCTGCTTTCCTGCCCAGGGTTTTTTCCAGGGTAGTGATGAAATCCATGAGTTGAACCGGATTGTTGTTGCCTATGTTGTAAAGCTTGTAAGGAGCCCTGGATGATGCAGGATCCGGGTTTTTTCCGCTCCAGGCCGGATTGCCTGAAGGAACTTTGTCCACGACCCTGATTACACCTTCCACAATATCGTCAATGTAAGTGAAGTCTCTCTGCATTTTTCCGTGATTGAACACATTTATGGGCCGGCCTTTCATAATGGCCCTGGTAAAGAGGAACAGAGCCATGTCCGGCCGTCCCCACGGACCGTAAACAGTAAAGAATCTCAGTCCGGTGCAGGGGAGTCTGTACAGATGAGCGTATGTATGGGCCATGAGTTCATTACTTTTCTTGGTAGCTGCGTAAAGGCTGATGGGATGGTCCACATTGTCGTGAGTAGAAAAGGGCTGGGTTTCATTGAGGCCGTAAACACTGGAACTGCTGGCAAAAACAAAGTGTTCAATATTGTTGTGCCGGCAGCATTCCAGGAGATTGACATACCCCACTACATTGGAGTTTACGTAGGCGTGGGGATTGGTCAGGCTGTAGCGGACCCCGGCCTGGGCCGCCAGGTTGCAGACCCGGTCGAATTTCTGTTCTCTGAAAAGTTTTTCCAGTCCTTCCCGGTCTTCAAGATTCATGCGGATAAAGCCCAGGTTGGGATACTTATCCGACCAGATCAATCTGCCAGAATCATAAGGGCCTGAAAATCCAGAATATTCCAGGCGTCCGTATTTTACGTTTACATCGTAGTAATCATTAATGTTATCGATTCCAATGACCTCGTCGCCGCGCCGGGCAAAGGCCAGCGCCAGATGGAAACCTATAAATCCGGCTGTTCCGGTGATTAGTATTTTCATGTCTTCTCCGTTTGTCTGTTTAACCGGCTGCCCCAAATCTCCCAATTGGCTTTGTCGTTACGAAAAGTTCAAACTCGCATCTGTCTAAATATGCTGCAATCATGAACTTTTTTTGTTCCTTGTACTTGGAATTTTTGAACAGCCGGCCTGTTAAGGACTTTTTCACGCTGTTAAGTTTGCCAGAGTCAAATACTGAATAAGTCCTGATTAGACAAATGTTTTTAT
>JBKHCI010000070.1:0-8214 GCA_046541915.1 Desulfonatronovibrio sp.
CCGGCTTTGGCTATGGCGAACAGGTTGTAACCTGTTGAAATTTATGGCGTCCCCAAGGGGGTTTGAACCCCTGTTTCCGGCGTGAGAGGCCAGCGTCCTGGGCCACTAGACGATGGGGACATAAAGAAGGGAATTGATATTTAAATGGTGGGCCGTGCAGGGGTCGAACCTGCGACTCTCTGCTTAAAAGGCAGATACTCTGCCAACTGAGTTAACGGCCCACATGCCGAAACATTGAATCCATAATAGTCATGAAGTGTATTGTCAATAAAAAAAACACTTAAGTTAAATTTGAATCTGTGAAGTCCATTGGTAAGTAGTTACGTTTGGCCATCTCCTTTTCTCAGGCTGCCCCAAATTTCCCAACTGGCTTAGTCGCTGGAAGCCTGTGTTCAAGGTTCAAGGTTCAGTGTTCAACGTTAAAAAGTAAGAAAAAGAATTTGATTCCAGGAACTTTTTTTGGTCTTTATCCGGCACTCACTTTAGAGCATATTTTCAGGCATGAGCTATTAATGGCAGCTCAAGTGAGTGCCGGGCTGACGCTTGGAATTTTTGAACAGCCTGTCTGATAATGACTTTTTCACGCTTTTATGATTTCCAGGCCGCCCATATAAGGGCGCAGAGCCTCAGGCACAATAACGGAACCATCTTTTTGCTGGTAGTTTTCAAGGATGGCCACCATGGTTCTTCCCACGGCCAGGCCTGATCCGTTGAGGGTGTGAACAAGCCGGGATTTTTTGCCTTGCTTTGGTTTGAATTTAATGTCTGCCCTTCTGGCCTGAAAATCCTGGAAATTAGAGCATGATGAAATTTCCCTGTATCTGTTCTGGCCGGGAAGCCATACTTCTATGTCGTAGGTTTTGGCCGAGCCGAATCCCAGATCGCCGGTACAAAGAGTCACTACTCTGTAATGAAGTCCCAGCAGTTGAAGAATTTTTTCCGCGTGCGCAAGGAGAGTTTCAAGCTGTTCATAGGATTTGTCGGGGTGGGCAAACCAGACCAGTTCGACCTTGTTGAACTGATGCTGGCGGATAATCCCTTTGGTGTCCTTGCCGTGAGACCCCGCTTCTGAGCGGAAGCAGCCGGTAAACGCGGCAAACCCTTTGGGCAGGTCATCTTCGGAAAGAACCTCGCCCCGGTGGATGTTGGTCAATGGAACCTCAGCCGTGGGGATAAGGAAATACTCCCAGTTTTCCAGTTTGAAGAGATCCGATTCAAACTTGGGCAGCTGACCGGTGGCGGTCATGCTTGTCCTGTTGACGATCATGGGGGGGATGGTTTCTATGTAACCGTGCTGTCTGGTTTGCACATCCAGCATGAAATTAATCAGAGCCCTTTCCATGCGCGCGGCCCAGCCAAAGTAAAACACAAATCTTGATCCGGTTACACTGGCTCCTCTTTCAAAATCCAGTCCCTTAAGATCTGTTCCGATTTTCCAATGTTCCAGAGGAGTAAATGAGAATTCTGGCTGGTGTCCCCACTTTTTAACTTCCAGGTTGTCCTCTTCATCCATTCCTTCAGGCACATCTTCGTGGACAATGTTGGGCGCGGACATTATCCACGCGTGCACTTCTTCGTCTACTTGCTTCAGGGCGGTGTCCATTTCCTTGATTCTGGCGGACAATTCGCCCAGGCCCGCCAGGATTTCCCCGGCGTCCCTGCCTTCTTTTTTGGCCTGCCCGACCTCACTGGATGCCTTGTTGCGCTCCATTTTAAGTTCTTCGGTCTTCTGAATGATTTCTCTTCGTTTCTGGTCCAGATGGAGAAAGTAGTCCACATCCAGGTCTGACCGTCTTTTTTTCAGGCTCCTGGCCACCAGCTCAGGGTTTTTGCGAATAAATTTAATGTCCAGCATTGTGTTTTCCAGAAAGGTTATTAGTTGTCTGAAAGGTCCAATATTCAAATACTGTCTTGCCTGCCCAAAAACGACTGGTTTGTCAAAGAAAACAGCGCCAGTTTTTTTTAAAAAAATGTTAGCACTCGCCCTTGACGAGTGCTAACACTGTGTTTATTAGTCCAATTGTTTTTGTTTGACCCCAAAATATCAAAATAATCTTTTATGGAGGTAACTACTATGAATTTAAAGCCGTTGCACGATCGGGTGCTGGTCAAACGTCTTGAGGAAGAAGAAGTAACCAAGGGTGGAATCATCATCCCTGATACTGCCAAGGAAAAGCCCATCAAGGGTAAAGTTGTGGCAGCAGGTCCTGGTAAAACCACTGATGATGGCAAGACCGTTCCCATGTCAGTCAAGAACGGAGACAGTGTTCTGTTTAATAAGTATGCTGGCACTGAAGTCAAGATCGACGGTGTTGAACATCTGGTAATGCGCGAAGACGATATTCTGGCTATTATTGAGTAATATTTAGTTTACAAATTTTTTAAGGAGGAAATAATATGGCTGCTAAGCAGATAATGTTTGACGTTAAAGCCCGCGAAAAGCTTCAGAAGGGCGTGGATAAACTGGCCGAAGCTGTAAAGGTTACCCTGGGACCCAAGGGAAGAAATGTTGTTATTGAGAAGTCCTTTGGTTCTCCAACCATTACCAAGGACGGCGTAACCGTTGCCAAGGAAGTAGAGCTTGAAGACAAGTTCGAAAATATGGGCGCTCAGATGGTCAAGGAAGTAGCTTCCAAGACCAGCGACATCGCCGGAGACGGAACCACCACAGCCACAGTTCTGGCCCAGGCCATTTATAACGAAGGCGTAAAACTGGTGGCTGCCGGCCGTAACCCCATGGCAATCAAGCGCGGTGTTGAAAAGGCCGTGGAAGCCGTAGTTGCTGATCTGGACAAAATGGCAAAGCCCACCAGAGACCAGAAAGAAATCGCTCAGGTAGGAACCATTTCCGCCAACAACGATGCCACTATCGGTAATATTATTGCCGAAGCCATGAACAAAGTGGGCAAGGAAGGCGTTATCACTGTAGAAGAGGCCAAGGGACTGGAAACAACTCTGGATGTTGTTGAAGGTATGCAGTTTGACCGCGGTTATCTTTCTCCTTACTTTGTTACAGACGCGGAAAAAATGGTCTCAGAAATGGATGAGCCCCTGATTCTGCTGTGCGAAAAGAAGATTTCCGCCATGAAGGATCTTCTGCCGGTCCTGGAACAGGTTGCCAAAATGAGCAAGCCTCTGGTCATCGTAGCCGAAGATATTGAGGGTGAAGCCCTGGCTACTCTGGTGGTCAACAAGCTTCGCGGCACTCTGCAGGTTACCGCTGTCAAGGCCCCGGGATTTGGAGAAAGACGCAAGGCTATGCTTCAGGACATCGCGGTTCTTACCGGCGGACAGGTTGTTTCCGAAGACCTGGGCATTAAGCTGGAAAATGTGACTGCAAATGACCTTGGAAGCGCCAAGCGCGTATCCATAGACAAAGAAAACACCACTATAGTTGACGGCGCTGGCAAGAGTGAAGATATCAAAGCCAGAGTCAAACAGATCCGTGCTGAAATCGAAGAAAGCACTTCTGATTATGACCGTGAAAAGCTTCAGGAAAGACTGGCCAAGATTGTTGGCGGTGTTGCAGTGATTAATGTCGGCGCATCCACTGAAACAGAGATGAAAGAGAAGAAGGCCCGTGTGGAAGATGCCCTTAATGCCACCAGGGCGGCTGTTGAAGAAGGCATCATCCCCGGCGGCGGTGTGGCTTACATCCGCGCCCTGACCAATCTGGACAAAGTCAAGGCAGCTGATGACGATGAAAAGGCCGGTGTGGATATCATTCGCAAGGCCATTGTTGCTCCGCTTCGCCAGATTTGCCTTAATGCCGGATTTGAAGGCGCGCTGATCATAGAAAAGGTCAAGACCGTCAAGGAAGGACACGGATTCAACGCGGCAACCGGTGAATACGAAGACCTGATCAAGGCCGGTGTAATCGATCCCAAAAAGGTCTCCCGCATCGCCCTGCAGAATGCTGCTTCAGTAGCATCACTGCTCATGACCACGGAAGCAGCCATTGCTGAAAAGCCTGATGACAAGAAAGACGCTCCTGCCATGCCCGGCGGCATGGGTGGAATGGGAGGAATGGGCGGAATGTACTAATTCCCCTGTTTTTTATATATACCCCGCAAAAGGGCCGGACATATGTCCGGCCCTTTTGTTTTTTAAGGACTTGTCTTTAAACCTGTTTCCGGTTATTGCCTTTTGCTCTTATGTCAGACAATACCTCCATCTTTTCTCATTCACACGGCGGAAATATTTTTGAAGCAGCCCGCAGCGCGGGATGCCGTCCTGAACAGATCATAGATTTTTCAGCCAGCATCAATGCCCTGGGATTTCCTGAAGGACTGGGCTCTGTTCTGGTCAGAAATATCTGGAAAACCCGTCATTATCCTGATCCAGGGAGCTTTGAACTTGTCAGATGCGCTGCCGCTCACTTTAGTATTCAGCCGGAAATGGTCGTGGCCGCCAATGGCGCAACCGAACTTCTGGATGTTGTCCCCAGAGCAGTGCAGTGCAAAAAGATTCTAATCCCTGCTCCTGCTTATGGGGGTTACGCTGAAAGCGCTTTAAAGAATGATCTGCCCATAGAGTATATTCTCTCCGCGCAGAAAAGCGGGCGGATATTTCCAGGTATTGAAGAAATAGGTTCAAATATTTCCCCGGGGTCCCTTGTATTTCTGGGCAGGCCCAACAATCCCACCGGACACCTTTTTGATTCCGGGAAGCTGAAATCTTTGATTGCCGGTAACAAGCAGGCTTTTTTTGTGCTTGATGAATCCTTTCTGGATTTTACTTTTGAACCGACCATGGCTTTATCTGAACTGCCCAACCTGCTGGTTGTTTATTCTCTGACCAAGTTTTATGCCCTGCCCGGTCTTCGTCTGGGACTTGGAATGGGAAATTCTGATCTGATCAAGAGGCTTTCCAGGTATATATCACCGTGGTCGGTAAATTCCCTGGCTCAGGAAGCCGGCCTGTTCTGTTTGAGAGACAAAAGTTTTCAGAAAAAAACTCAGGAAAATATGGCTGTGCTGAAAACTGGTCTGACAGAAAAACTAAAGCGTATTCCCTGGCTGGATGTTGCGGGGGGCGAGGCTAATTTTGTTCTCTGCAGGATCAATGACAGCAGATTTACAGCCCTTGAACTGGCTGACAAACTTATCCGGAGAAAAATACTTATTCGTCCGGCTCATGATTTTCAGGGTCTTGATCATTTCTGGTTTCGCCTGGCTGTAAAATCAGATCATGACAATGCTTTTTTGTGTTCCTGCCTTGAAGAGGCCGGGTGTGGTTCTGAACTATTCCCCAGATATATATCTA
This sequence comes from Desulfonatronovibrio sp., assembly GCA_046541915.1. Classification (GTDB taxonomy): domain Bacteria; phylum Desulfobacterota; class Desulfovibrionia; order Desulfovibrionales; family Desulfonatronovibrionaceae; genus Desulfonatronovibrio. The sequence goes on from JBKHCI010000070.1 coordinate 5,266, forward strand.
CAGCAAGGAAAAAGGCCCTTATGATCCAGGGTGTTTGTTCCGGTGCTGGAAAAAGTCTGGTTACCTCGGGACTCTGCAGGATTCTGCGCCAGGACGGAGTGGATGTGGCCCCGTTTAAATCTCAGAACATGTCCCTTAACTCCTATGTTACAGCCAGGGGCCTGGAAATGGGCAGGGCCCAGGTTGTTCAGGCCAGGGCCTGCGGCCTTGAACCGGATGCCCGCATGAACCCGGTCCTGCTAAAGCCCAATTCAGACACCGGCTCTCAGGTGATTGTCCTGGGCAAGCCAGTGGCGAATATGAATGTTAACGCCTATATAAATTTCAAGAAAGAGCTCTTTAGCCGGGTTAAGTCTGTTTACGACCAGCTGGCTTCTGAACATCAGGTAATGATCCTGGAAGGCGCCGGCAGTCCCGCGGAAATCAATCTGAAAAAGCACGATCTGGTTAACATGAACATGGCCAGGCACGCCAATGCCGCAGTACTTCTGGTCGGCGATATCGACCGCGGGGGTGTATTCGCCTCGTTCGCCGGCACCATGGAACTTTTGCTGGACTGGGAAAAGGACATGGTGGCCGGATTGTTAATCAATAAATTCAGAGGGCAGAAAGATCTTCTGCAAAGCGCTGTTGATTATATTACAGCCTTTACCGGCCGGAATTTTTTCGGGATAATACCATTTGTGCATAACCTTGGCCTGCCTGAAGAGGATTCAGTCAGCTTTAAAAACCAGAAGCGCGGAACCATCTCTTTGCAACCGGATCAGATAAATATCGGCATAATTGATCTGCCTCATATCTCCAATTTTACGGATTTTGATTCTTTGTATCCTGAACCTGATGTAAACCTGAGTGTTATCCGGGAAAAAGCAGATTTTGATTTTGACCTGGATGTTGTGATCCTGCCTGGGAGCAAGAATGTCGCGGCTGACCTTGAGGCCCTGAAAACAGCCGGTCTTTTTCAGCAGATCCTTGATTTTGCCGGCAGACCAGGCAAGGAAGTTCTGGGAATATGCGGCGGGCTGCAAATGCTTGGGCTGACCATCAGCGATTCCCAGGGATTGGAGTCAGGCATTGCCCAGTCGCCGGGCCTTGGCCTGCTGCCTTTGAAAACCGGAATTATGGCTGAAAAGACTTTAAGACAGGTGGATGCATTCTGGACAGAGGAGGAGGTTGTTCCGGTCAGGGGATATGAAATTCATCATGGAAGAACCAGGATCTGCGGAGATATTATTCAGCCCGTCAAAACAGACAATGGTCAGCTTCTGGCAGCGCGCCATCCAGTCCTTGATGTCTGGGGCACGTATATCCACGGGATTTTTGACAGTGATCCGTTCAGGAGGTTCTGGCTGGACCGGGCCAGAAAAAGAAAGGGGCTGAATCCCCTGGAACAGATCCAGACTTGTTATGATATTGACGCGGCTCTGGACAGGCTGGCCGGAGTTATGAGGGAAAATATCGACCTCAGGGCTGTGTACCGGATTTTGGGTGTTTAACTCGTTTCCGGAAAGAAAATTGACAGTTTCAGCATCCGGAAAGAAAGGGTTTCAGGATGAAAAATAACTAAGCCTGCCTTAAAAATGGCTCTTCGACGTTAGCCGTGGATAGACCTGCGTTAGAGTTTGAACTATTTGCAGCGACAAAGCCAATGGGGAGATTTGGGGAAGCTTGTTATGGATTATCATGCTCATAATCCATCATACCCCCCTTGAGAATATATATATTGGAAAAACCCATTTTCCTGAGTTCATCGTAAGCTGCCCTGCTCCGGTTCTGAGTTCGGCATAAGACAACAACGGGCATGTCCTTGTCCAGGTCAAGCCTCGCGATCCCCTGGGCAAATCGTGACAGGGGCACGTTGACGGAACCGTTTATTTTGCCCAGAGGTCCGGTCCTTTCCTCAGGCTGTCTTACGTCCAGGATAATCAGGTCACTGTTCTTCCGGGCCATTTCCTCCATTTGTTCCTGAGTAATAAAGTCAGGCTGATCATCCGCGCAACTCAAGGACAAAAACAAAGAGATAGTTAAGGTCAGTGCAATTAAATATGTTCGCATAGGTTTGTAAATACTGGATAGAGCCTGGAAAAACAAGTGCGCCGGGTTTATGAGCTTAGAGCCCTGAAGGGCAGGTCTGAATTGAAGAAGGGAAACTAGATCAGGCCCTTGGCCTGATTGTGAGTGATATTGAAGGCGACCGAGAAAAGGTGATGAATAAAATCGACATATTCCACTGCTACGTTGGGCGGTACACTGATCCTGGCTGGAGCAAAGTTGACAATTCCCTTGATACCGGCTTCCAGCAGATAATTGGCAGCTCTCTGCGCCCGCTCCGGCGGAGTGGTGATTATCCCGATTTCCACGTCCAGCTCTTTGGTTTTTTCCGGAAGTTTGCTGGAGCAGATTACTTCCAGTCCGGCGACTTCTTCTCCGATCTTGAAAGGATCACAGTCAAAAGCGCCAACTATGATGAATCCTCGTTTTCGCAGCACCCCATGTCTTAGCAGAGCGCGTCCAAGGTTTCCTACCCCAACCAGGGCCACGTTCCAGATTCGGTCGAGTCCCAGGCTCTGCTTTATGGCTTCTTTAAGTTCGAATATATAGTAGCCGACTCCGCGGACCCCGAATTCTCCGAAATATGCCAGGTCCTTACGAATCTGGGATGGGTTTACTCCGCAGGCTGTGGCCAGTTTTTCCGAGGAAACTACTTTTTCTCCCTGATTTTCCATTCCTTCCAGTTCCTGGACATAAATTGCCAGTCTGGAAATAGTGGCCCGGGGAATGCGATTGTATTTCAGGTGAGACATAGTGAATAATTTAACAATCTTTGTTTAACGAAAAGGGAAGAGGGCCAGCCTCTTCCCTTTTTATTTTCTACAGAAAAGGATTAGCGAACAAAAGAATCAGGTTGATAACCAGTGCGTAAATGGCCAGAGATTCGATCATGGCCAG
>JBKHCI010000071.1:0-8169 GCA_046541915.1 Desulfonatronovibrio sp.
TCTGTCAATGGTTTTGGACGCGGAAATGGTGTGCAGAGTTCCAAAGACCAGGTGTCCGGTTTCGGCGGCTTCCAGGGCCAGCTCAATGGTTTCAAGGTCGCGCAGTTCCCCCACCAGGATGATGTCGGGGTCTTCTCTCAAGGCTCCGCGAAGGGCTGATTTGAAGCTTATCGTATCCCGGCCGACCTCACGCTGGTTGATAAGACATTGCACAGGCTGATGCACAAACTCAATGGGGTCCTCAATGGTCAGGATATGATCTTTCCTGGTTTTGTTGGCGTAATCAATAATCGCGGCCAGGGTGGTTGATTTACCGCTTCCAGTGGGTCCGGTCACCAGGACCAGGCCTTTTGGGAGCATGGCCATGTTTTTCATAATGGAAGGCAGTTTAAGGTCTTCAATGCTCAGGATTTTCTGGGGTATTTCCCTGAATACCGCAGCAGCCCCCATTCTCTGCATGAAAAAGTTTACCCTGTACCGGGCCAGGTTGGGTATTTCGTATGAAAAGTCCACATCGCCGGATTCCTCGAACAGTTTGACCTTGTTTTCAGGCGTGATTTCATAGAGCATTTTTTTCAGTTCTTCATGCTCAAGAGATTTATATTTGACGCGCTGCAGCTCTCCGTGCAGCCTGATAATGGGCTGGGAGCCGGTGGAAAGATGGAGATCGGACGCTCCCAGTTCGTGCATCATCTTAAAAAAAGCATCAATCTGGGCCATTTAACACCTCCATAAATGCGCGCTTTGCGCGGCAAAAATTAATCTGTTACTTATCCTGAAGCTGGGCATAAAAATTTCTGAGATAGTTTGCACCCGATACCAAGGCCAGCACCAGGGCTATATGGATAAGGACCTGTCCTGCCATGTTAAGGTCGATTCCCCACCATGGATAATGCAGAATAAGCGGACATAAGGCCACAACCTGAAAAATGGTTTTGAGTTTTCCGTAATTATCAGCTGCTATGACCACATTTTCATCTGCGGCAATGGCCCGGAGTCCGGTAACCATAATTTCCCTGCCGATTATGACAATGGCGATCCAGGCCTGAAGCCAGCCATTGGCAACCAGCATGATCATGACTGAAGCGATGAGCAGTTTGTCTGCCAGGGGATCCAGAAATTTGCCCATGTTGGTAACCATATTATATTTTCTAGCCACGATTCCGTCCACCAGATCGGTGAGGGAAGCCGCGATAAAGACCAGCATGGCCAGGGCGGAAGTGATTTTTCCGGGAAAATAAAGCAGCAGAACAATAATGGGAATGCTTCCGATTCGGGCAAATGTCAGGCAATTGGGAAGATTAAACATGAGTTATCCGCTTTTTTGGTGTTTGGCGTAAAGTTTGAGGACTTTCTGAACATATTCCTGGGTTTCTTTGAACGGAGGAATGCCCTGGTAATGATCGACTCTGGACGGTCCGGCATTGTATGCGGCCAGCGCCAGCGGTATACTTTCAAATCTGTCCAGCAGATATTTAAAATAGCGGGTCCCGGCCTCAATGTTCGGTTCTGGTTCAAAAGGCGTGGTAAGCCCCAGATCCTTCTGGGTCTCGGGCATGATCTGCATGAGACCCTGAGCTCCGGCCCTGGAAACCGCGCCGGGATTGAATCCTGACTCAACCTCAATCATGGCCCGGATAAGACCAGGGTCAACCGAGTAGTGCTTCGCATAGGTCGCAGTTATTTCAATAAACTCATCCCCTGACAGATCTTCTGGTCTGAAAACAGCAAAAGGACGATATTTGTCTGATGTGGGCAGGTCAGTAAAGTGAAAGGTCCCGCTTTCATCCTGGTAATAATATACTGTTCCGGCCGTGGAAATTGCCGGAATGATAAAAAGACACAAGGTCCACAAGGTAATGATAGTTTTTAAGTGCATAACTTAATGATTCACAGTTCAGTTTCGTGACTGGCTGTCAAGCTAATGCCGGGATGATAATCAGGGCCTGCCTTGGGTTCATGTTTTTGTAGCATTTGACCTCTGAAGAGGCAAGAAGCAAGTCATGTTATCCCAGATACCAGAGCCAGATGGTTTCTCCGTATAATATATAGATAACAGCTCCCAGGGCCAGGAAAGGGCCGAAAGGTACAGGGGTCTGCATGGCTTGGGTGTTTCTTGATTTTTTCATGTAAAAAAGCGCTCCGAGCAGTCCAAGAACAGCGGATAAAAATATCATAACAGGCAGTCCCTGCCACCCGGTCAGTGCTCCGAGCATGAGCATAAGCTTTATGTCTCCGGTACCAAGTCCTTCTATTTTTTTGATTGTCTGGTAACTTTTCTGAAGGAAAAGAAAAAAACCGGCCCCTATCAGGGCCCCAAGAAGCGAGGCCTGCCAGGATATGGGCAGGAAAAAGCTGGCCCCAAAAGCCAGTGCCGCTCCGGGCAGGGTGATTATGTCCGGAAGTATAAAGAGCTCCAGATCAATAAACGAAGCGATTATAAGCAGCCCGCAAAAAAACAGGTAGATAATGTAGGGCAGCTCAGGTCCGAATTTTACAGCCAGAAGCAGGGAAAGGATGCCGGATATAGATTCTACAACCGGGTACCTGAGGCTTATCGTCTGTGAGCATGAACTGCATCTGCCCCGTAAAAACGCATAGCTGATTAGAGGAATATTTTCCCACCAGGAAAGACTGTGCCCGCATGCCGGGCAATGAGACCCGGGCCAGACAATGGATTGCCCGCTCAGAAACCTGTGAATACAGACATTGTAAAAGCTTCCCAGACAAAGTCCAATAACTACAGAAGCCGGATAAAATATATTTGTGGGAATTTCCATGTTAATCTCAAAAAATAAGGGCTTTTCAGGCTAGAGAATAGTTTTCTGACATGCCTGTCAGCATGTTTATGACTTGTTTCGCGCCTTCAGGCAAACCCCGGAAGAATGGTTTAGTTTTTCAATATCTGGTGATACTGGGTTGAACGATGTTGAACTGATTTTAAGTATCCGTCAATAGGTAGAAAAGTCAATAGCCCAAGACCTTTACTTCTTTGTTTCAACCTGCATAAGCAATAAGTTCGAAAATACCAGCTTTACGGATTCAGGTTTCAAGACTGCACGTATGTTTTTATGGACGCGGATCGGCTTGGTTTCCTCACTGGTGTGAACAGCATCTCAGCCAGACTCTGTGCTGTAACACGGGCAGGAAAGGCTGGGATTTTTTCTTGATTATTTTATAAATATTACTTATCATTTAAATTTAATTTAATCTGAAAAATATCATTAATTGCACAGTCATAAACTTATATTGAGATTATCTTCTTAATTTACCGGGCATACTAATGGTTTTATATGTCCGCTGCAGCAGTTTTAATTCTTTGATTACTTTACTCTAAATTTTGAATTCCCTATATCCTTAAGGAGGATGCATATAATGACCCGCAAGGACCGCACCGAAGGTATTCTTACCCGAAAGGAAGTGCTGGACCAGTCTGAAAGGCAGAAGTTTTATCAGATACAGCTCAAAGACCTGTTAACTTATGCTTACAGGTATTCTGAAGACGTCAAAAAGCGTTTTGACAGGGCCCAGTTTAATGTGGATAAATTCAAGACACTGACCGATCTCAAGCATATTCCGATTTTAAAAAAGAAAGAGCTGATTTTTCTTCAATCCATGGGGCCGAGGCTCGGCGGATTATTAACCAAGGATCTTGGCGAACTGAGAAGAATATTTCTTTCTCCGGGTCCCATATTCGACCCTGAAGATAAAAGTGATGATTACTGGGGCTGGACTGAAGGATATTATGCCTGTGGATTCAGGACCGGGGATGTGGTGCAGGTGACATTCAATTATCATTTGACCCCGGCAGGGCTTATGTTTGAAGAGCCCCTCAGAAACATCGGCTGCTCGGTTGTACCGGCCGGACCCGGCAATACCAATACCCAGCTTGAGATTATGCAGAAGCTAAGGGTGACCGGTTTTGTGGGCACTCCCAGCTATCTTATGCACCTGGCTCAGAAGGGAGAGGAAAAGGGGCTCAACCTGAGAAAAGATCTTTTCCTTGAAGTGGCCTTTGTTACAGGAGAGAAATTTTCTGAGAAGGTCCGTTCTGTGCTGGAGAAAAAATTTGATCTCATCATGCGGCAGGGATATGGAACCGCGGACGTGGGAAGCATTGGGTATGAATGCTTTCATAAGAACGGCCTGCACGTAGCCAACCGGGCTTACGTGGAAATATGTCATCCGGATACAGGCATTTCTCTTAAAGAAGGGGAGGTCGGTGAGATTGTAGTAACCACGTTTAACAAGACTTATCCCCTGATCAGGCTGGCTACCGGTGATCTCTCATACATCGACTACTCCCCCTGCACTTGCGGGCGCACTTCTCCTCGTCTGGGAAGTATCGTGGGCAGAGTTGATACCACGGCCAGAATCAAAGGAATGTTTGTTTATCCTCATCAGGTTGAGCAGGTCATGAGTTCCTTTGAAGAGGTCAAGAGGTGGCAGATAGAGGTTACCAACCCAGGCGGAATAGACGAGATGGTTCTATACGTGGAGGCTTCCAGCTTCAGAAGAGATTCAGAACTCTTGCACGCCTTCAGGGAAAAAATCAAGATCAGGCCGGTGCTCAAAGTGCTTGCTCCTGGTACCTTGCCCCCTCAAATCAGGCCCATTGAGGACAAACGGTCCTGGGAATGATAAAATATCAGTTATTGTTCCTGAGTTTGTTTTTTTTATTGGCTGGATGCTCCTCCAAGCGCCCGGTGACTGTTCCCCCGGAACCATCGCCGGGTACTTTTTTTTCCGCGGACAAAGGCCGTATTACAGAATCAGATCTGGCTGTTTACCTTGAGGATAAAGATTTTATTCTTATTGGTGAATCTCACAATAATGCCTGCGATCATCAAGCCCAGGCCAGAGTCATTAAACTTATGTCCAGAGCCGGACACAAAGTTGTTCTTGGGCTGGAAATGGTCAACATTGAAAACCAGGATGTTCTTGAAGAGTTTAGCAAAGGCCGGATAAGTATTGATGATCTGCCGGCAGAGCTTGGCTGGGAGAAAAACTGGGGTTATGATTTTGATCTTTATCTTCCTGTATTTGAAGCCGCGCAGACATACTCGGTTCCAATATACGCCCTGAATCTTCCCGGTCATGTAACCGGAAACATCAGCCGTTACGGACTGCAAGGCCTTTCCAGTGAAGACGCCGGCTATCTGCCGGAGAAAATAATCTATCCTCCCCAGGAGCAAAAGCAGATGCTGAAGGAGCAGTTTGCTTTGCACCAGGATTTGATTGACAGTGATCAGGCCCGGTTTGAAAGATTTTTAACAGCCCAGTCCGTATGGGACAGCAAGATGGCTTTTGAGGCCGTCCGTGCCCATGAAAAAAAACAAAAGCCTGTACTTATACTGGCAGGTACCGGCCATGTAGATAAAGGTCAGGGCATTGAGCACCGATTGCGTATTCTTGACCCTGAAGCACGGATTTCAAGTATGGTTCCGGTGAGATCGCTGGAAGCTGTTACTTTTGATAATCCCTATTACTATTTTTGTCCTCCTGCCAGGCCAAAGATGCGTCTGGGAATTGTGGCTGCAATCCAGGAGCAAAAGGTTTTGGTCAGAAAAGTGATTCCACGGAGTCCGGCTGAAAAGGCCGGGCTTGAAAAGGGTGATCAGATTGTTCTGGCAGGACACGAGGAAGTGAGCTCCCTGGCTGACCTGCACAGGGCAGCTTTAAAGGCACTGGAGGATGATCAGAATCTGAAACTTGAAGTGCTTAGAAGCGGAAAACCCATAAAGATAGAAGTTCCTTTTTAACCGGCTTAAGCCTGTCAGGGTATGAAACCGGAAACAAACCGGCCGCGCCGGGCACACGTGGCAGCTTGTTGAGTAAGGACTGTTTTCAACAGGTTGTTTACAGGAGATGATTTTGCCTGAACTTCCTGAAGTTGAAACCATCGCCCGGGGGCTGGAGCCTATGCTGGTGGACAGAACGGTATCCAGGGCCAGAATATATTACCCCGGGATTATTCTTGGGGATGCTGATTCTTTTGCGAACAGAGCTGTTGGCAAAAAAATCAAGCGGGTATGGCGAAGGGCTAAACTTCTTATATTTGATCTTTCTGATTCCCTGCATCTGGCCTTTCATCTCAAAATGACCGGTAAAGTATGGATCCCTCCCAAGGGCAGCTTCCCGGACAAGCATACCCATCTTGTCCTTGACATGGATGACAATACCCTGCTTTTTTTTCAGGATCAGCGAAAATTCGGATATTGCGCCCTGTTCAGTTCTAACGAGCTTTATTCATGGAGGTTTTTCTCCACTTTGGGCCCGGAACCACTGGATCTCTCACCTGAGGCCTTTTTTGACATTGTCAATCCAAGGAAGGCCCGGATCAAATCCCTTCTCCTTGATCAAAAGGTTGTTGCCGGAATTGGCAATATTTATGCTGATGAGTCTCTTTTCATGTCCGGGATACACCCTGAGGCTCAGGGCAATGAGTTGTCTTTTGAAGAAACCACGAGACTCCTGCGTAATCTGCGGTTGGTTTTGCTCCGGGCTATTGAGGCCGGAGGAAGTTCTTTCAGGGACTATCGAAACGCCCTTGGCTATTCCGGGACGTTTCAGGAAGAGTTTCTGATTTACGGCAAAAAAGGACAATGCTGTCCCAGATGCAAAACAATTATTCAAACCTGCAAAGTTGCGGGCCGAACTTCAAGTGTTTGCCCCGCTTGTCAGAAAGCCTGACAGGGCAAGGCTGTAAAATGAGCAATAATCACTGTTCTCCCCTGAGTTATGAGGAATTAAACAACACCCTGCATAAACTTGGCCTGAAAGAGAATCCAGAATGGCTGGGTATTATCCTTTTTGTCAGAAACCTGGTCAATAAAATGGATATTATAAGTGAAAGTCAGAAGATTACCCTGCAGAAGACGGTTATTGATTCTCTGGAAAAAAAGGATTTTTCAGAAAGGAATCTCAATCGGATAATCAGGATGATTCAGAAGTGTTTTACTGACAGTATAAAAAAAGAACTGGAAAGCACTGAACAAAGGCTTGATACCCAGAAAGAATTTACGGATACCCTTATCTCCCAGATTCATATCCTGGTTGCTGAATTTAAAAAGAGTGTCAATCGTCAGAGCTCAGAGCTGAACGAATTCGGGAAAAAAACCATTTCCCATATTGAGCTTCAAAACAATCCGGAAAATATTGTAGGATATATCCGGGGGACAATAAAAAATATTGTTGCTGATATCAGAAGTGAAGCTAATGACTGGGAAAATAGAGCCAGGTCTCTGGAAAACAGGGCAAGATATGATAATTTATTGAAAAATCTGTTCAACCGAAGTTATCTGGATGACTACTTAAAGAAAAGCGTTGAAGATCATTCAGCTTCAGGACGGCCCCTTTCACTGCTCATGATAGATGTTGATCATTTTAAGAAAATCAACGACGTATGGGGGCATCTAATTGGAGATGATGTTCTGAAGGCCCTGGCCAAGCTGATCCGTATCCACTCAGATGCCGGCGCTGGAGTGCCATGCAGATACGGGGGTGAGGAACTCTGTATCATTTTTGATGATACAGATGAAAATCAGGCAGCACAAAGAGCTGAAGCCTTGCGTAAAGATGTGGAAAGCTACAGCTTTGTTTCCAGAAAAGAAACAGGGCAACTTGGTGAAACCATTCACTTCACGATAAGTATCGGGGTTGCTCAACTTCAAAATGGATACAGAGCCAGTGATCTTATCAGTGCTGCGGACCGGGCCATGTACAGGGCCAAGGACACCGGCCGTAACCGGGTGATGAGTTTTTCCGGGCTTAAGGCCTGTTAAAGGGTCTGGCTGATGAACCTGTCCTGCCTGAAAAGTACTGGATGTACCCGCGGATTCCGGCCTGAAAGCTGTGCCCGGAAACAATTACTGGTTTTTGAGCAGGGCCCTGGCCACGTTTAAATCATAAAGCTGTAAAGGATTCTGCCCGGAGTTTTCGTAGATTCCTGCGGCCCTTTTGATGATATCCATATCCAGCCAGCCGTGTTTTTCCCATACGTGAGGATGGTCCTGATGCCATAACCTGAATTCAATGGTGCCCTGGTTGTCCCGGACATACATCCGTTCTTTTTTGTTTTTGGGGTTGGGATAATAATATGCTCCCTGGGGAATATTCATTCTGGTAGTCTCCTTGGTATCTGTTTTTGTAACTGTTCGCCGTATTTTA
>JBKHCI010000072.1:0-8154 GCA_046541915.1 Desulfonatronovibrio sp.
TTTTGAACAGCCTGCCCGATAATGGCTTTTTCAACAAGCTGTTATGTTATATTCAGGTCAAAAATGCTTGACAAATATTTTGACTGGGAATTAAATGCTTTTTATGCGGAACAGCGTCAGGATTTTATGGCATATCCAGCGTGGTATAAATTGGTGGCTGACCTTTGATGTAAGCCGGCCTGAAACAGCGCAGGACCCTGTTTGAATCCAGCAAGAATTTATTTTTTCAGGCCGCGGGCTTAAGTCCGGCGGCTTTTTTTTTGTCATTTCATACTCGAACCCGGGAGAGCAAAATGTTTAAGCAGTTCATTATGACCTTTTGTCTGGTATTAGGCTGTGCCTGCCTGGCTTCAGCTGAAACCGTCAGGCTCAGTTACGCCAACTTTCCTCCGGCAAACACTTTTCCATCCGTCCAGATGGAGCGGTGGAAAGAAGCTGTGGAGCAAAGAACTGATGGACAGGTTCAGATAGATACCTATCCCGGAGGAAGTCTGCTGGGCGCTAAAAACATGTTTCGCGGGGTTGCCGCGGGTCAGGCTGACATAGGAAACCTGTGCATGTCCTATCAGCCCGGGATATTTCCCATGACCACGGTGCTCGAGCTGCCGGTGGGTTTTACTTCAGCCCGGGTAGCCAGTGTGGTCTTGTGGGAGCTTTTTCAAAAATACCAGCCCCAGGAGTTTGACCAGGTCAAGGTCCTGACCATGTTTGCCAATGCCCCTTCCAATCTCATGAGCACGCGGCCTGTGAGGAGCCTGGAAGAACTGCAGGGCCTTGAAGTCAGGGCGTCGGGTACTGCTTCCAGAATCCTGGAAATCCTTGGAGCCGTTCCTGTGTCCATGCCCATGCCCGAGACTCCGGAGGCGTTGCAGAAAGGCATGATCAAGGGCCTGCTTTCTTCCCTGGAAGTCCTTCTGGATTTTAATTTTGCGGCTTACACTCCATATCAGACCAGGCTGGACCTTCAGATATACCCCTTTGCAGTGGTCATGAACAAAAGCAAATGGGACGCCCTTCCCCGGGATGTGCAGGATGTTATGGAAGAACTCGGCCGCGAGCAGGCAATCTGGACCGGCGAATTTATGGACGCTCATGTGCAGGAGGCACTTGAATACGCAAGGGATGAACACGATTCCCGCATGTTTGAGCTTACCCCCGGTGAATACGCGGAGATTGATGAGAAGCTAGAGGTCCTGACCGAAGAATGGAAGCAGCAGGCCCTTGAAAGCGGTTTGCCTGCTGAAGATATCCTGGCGGATATGTTTAAGCTCAAGGAAAAGTACGAGGCAGAATTTGAGGATATGTAACCCGGCCCTGGCAGTATAATTATTATTATGATTAAGATGTTTTTCAGGACTGTCTGTCTGCTGAACCGGCTTCTGCTCATGTTCGGAGCTGTGATTCTGTGCCTTATGATGGCCCTGGCAACCAGCAATATGGTTCTGGGCTTTCTGGGTCATCCTGTAAAAGGATCCTATGAGGCGGCTGGTTTCATGGGAGCTCTGATTGCCTGCCTGGCCCTTGCACCCACGCAGCAGGTCCGGGGACATATAACCGTGGATATCTTTGACAGGTTTGTTCCCAGAAAAGCCAGACAGATCCTTAACCTGATAAGTCAGATCCTCATGGCCTGTTTCTTTTTTCTGATTATCCGTCAACTGGTTTTGCTGGGTTTATCCCTGAAGCTTTTTGGAGAACTTTCAGAAAGCCTGAGGATTCCTTTCTACCCTCTGATTTTTGTTTTGGCTCTGGGCTTCGGTGCCCTGGTCCTGACCCTGATTGGCCAGATGCTGACCAGGGAGCAGCCATGAACCTGGCGAACTTCATCAGCCTTCCAGCCGGAAAGGGTTTCTCATGAGTCTGACTCTGGCCGGAATCGCCGGAATCATGGGCCTTCTTTTGACCATCTTCTTTTTGAAGATACCAGTGGGCTTTGCCATGGCCATGGTCGGTTTTGCCGGCTTTGCCTGGGTAATCAGTCCTCAGGCCGCCCTGGCAATGCTTGGTGATGAAGTCTGGGGGGTTTTTTCTTCATACGGATTTACGGTTATCCCCATGTTTATTCTCATGGGACAGATAAGTTTTTACGCTGGCGTTAATAAAAGGCTTTATAATGCCGCTTACGTCTGGATAGGCAGGGTGCGCGGGGGCATGGCCATGGCTACTATTCTGTCCTGTGCCGGGTTTTCCGCCATCTGCGGCTCCAATACAGCTACAGCGGCAACCATGGGTACGGTGGCCCTGCCGGAAATGAAAAAATTCAACTATGATCCGGTTTTAAGCGCTTCCAGTGTGGCCAGCGGCTCCACCCTGGGGGTTCTTATCCCCCCAAGCGTTGTCCTTATTGTAATCGGTCTTCAAACCGGGCAGGCCATAGGGGTTTTGTTCTGGGCGGCATTAGTGCCTGGCATTCTGCTCTGCGTCTTCTTTTTGCTGGCAATTTTTCTGGCCTGTAGAAGATATCCCGGGCTTGGACCACAGGGAACAAAAACATCCTTGAGGGAAAAAATCTATTCCCTCAAGGGTACTCTGGAAATGGTCATTCTTTTTATCCTCATCATGACCGGCTTGATTAAAGGCTTGTTCACCCCGACCCAGGCCGGGGCAGTGGGGGCTTTTCTGGCTCTGGTTATCGGGGCAGCAGGGCGCAATCTGAGCTTGAAAAACTTTTATCTGGCCCTGACCGATACCCTGCGTATCTCAGCCATGATTATGGCCATTATCCTGGGAGCAGTAATTTTCGGAAGATTTCTGGCGGTTACCAGACTGCCTTATGAACTGGCCTCCATGGTCAGCGACCTGGCCCTGCCTTCTTTTGCGGTTATTATCCTTATCGGGCTGATCTATATCCTTGGCGGGGCAATAATGGACGCCCTGGCCCTGCTGATCATCACCATCCCCATATTTTTCCCGGTTGCCATGACCATGGGCTATGATCCGGTCTGGTTCGCGGTATTTATTACCGTGGTTACAACCCTGGGAGCTATAACCCCGCCTGTGGGCATCAACACCTATATAGTGGCCTCCATGGGGCACGGAGTTACCCTGGCAGACGTGTTCAGGGGAGTTCTTCTGTTTATCCCGTGCTTTATTCTGCTTTTGGCCCTGCTGATAGTTTTTCCTGGTATTGCCACCTGGCTTCCTGGAATGTTTCAGTGATTGTATCCGGGGTATTGAGACGTTTCCAGTAAGTTCTGGTGGGATGAAAAACCTTGAGCTTGTTTGAAAAAAGGGCTAGATTATTCTCTATTGTGTAGCTGTCCTGCAGCTTTGGAAATTTGTGAATAGCTACTCTATTGTTTGTATTCTGAATATGTATTTTCAGAGGATATTTCAATGCACCTGGATTATGTAAAACGCCCTGTGCACAAAATGATTTTTACAACACGGTGTTAAGGAGTGAATATGGCCGAGCGCGGTGAATCCTACAAAAAGGCAGGGGTAGATATTGAGAAGGCCGGAGATTTTGTCCGCAGGATCAAAGGCCTGGTCGCGGATACCCATACCAAGGGAGTAATGGCAGACATCGGGGGGTTTGGCGGTCTTTTCAAGCTGGATACCCAGGACCTGAGTGAGCCTGTGCTGGTTGCTTCAACAGACGGGGTAGGCACAAAGCTTAAGCTGGCTTTTGAATTTGATGTCCATGACACCATCGGAATTGATCTGGTGGCCATGTCTGTTAACGATATCCTGGTTCAAGGCGCGAAGCCTCTGTTTTTTCTCGATTATTTTGCTACTGGAAAACTTGATCCGGTAAAGGCTGAGACAGTAGTCAGGGGTATTGCCAGAGGATGCAAGATTGCCGGATGCGCCCTTCTTGGCGGCGAGACTGCTGAAATGCCTGACTTTTACCCTCCAGGGGAATATGATCTTTCGGGTTTTTGTGTGGGGGCGGTGGAAAGCAGCCGGATAATTGACGGCAGGGACATCAGACCCGGAGACGCCATCATAGGGCTGGCCTCGTCCGGACTGCACTCCAATGGTTTTTCACTGGTCAGAAAGATTCTTAAGGATTCAAAGCTGGCTCCTGAGGATATTTTTCCCGGCAGCACTGAAAAAGTAAGTCAGGTTCTGCTTGAACCCACCAGGATTTACACTGCTGAAATCATCAGTGTAATGCGCGATATTCCCATCAATGGCATGGCCCATATCACCGGCGGGGGATTCTATGATAATATCCCCAGGGTGGTTCAGAACAAGCTGTCCAGCAGAATCCGTTTTGGATCATGGGACATCCCTCCAGTAATGAACTGGATAAAAAACGAGGAAGGCATGAGCTGGGAAGACATGCTGCAGGTATTTAATTGCGGAATCGGTTTTATTGTTGTCACTTCTGCGAAAAATGCCGAGGATGTTTTGTCCAGACTCAACGCCATGGACTGTCCGGCCTGGGATATCGGCAGGGTAGTAGAATCAAAAAATCAGACAGAACCGGTTGAGTTTGAGTTCTAACACCCTGCCTGATAGGGACTTTTTCACGCTGTTAAGTCTTCTGCCCGCCAAGATATGGATTAAAGTATCCAAACCCTGTCCAGGGGCACTGCTTTTTAATCCTCTTCATAAAATTGTCCAGCCCGGTCTGAGGTCCCAGTTCCATATCCCTGATTAATCCCAGATAAATATCCGGATCAAGATTGAGATTTCTCATTTGAATGAAGTCGACACGGGTATCCGAGATCAGCCTGGTAAGACAGTCAATCTGGAATTCTGTATCTGTGACGCCTGGAAAGTACAGCAGATTAAGGGATACAAACAGATTGCACGCCTTGGCTTCCCTGATGAATTCCCTGACATTGTCAAATGTATAGTTTACCGGGCGGTAATAGGAATGGTAAAGATCGGGATCAGCACTGTTCAGGCTGACCCGCACTGAATTTACTCCGCTTTCAGCCAGCCTGGAGACGGTATCCGGCAGGGAACCGTTGGTGTTGATATTGATGGTGGCCCGGGGTATCTGATCTCTGACCATGGAAACAGCCTTACATATCAGCTCTGCCTGGGTCAGGGGCTCACCTTCGCATCCCTGGCCAAAGGACAGAACCGGCTTTTTAACCCGGCCGCAGTGAATTTCCATTACCTGGGCTATTTCCTCTGGCCTGGGGGTAAATGAAATCCTGTTCTGGGTAGATTGAAACCCGGAATCCCCGGGCTGGAGTGAAATACAGCCCAGACATCTGGCATTGCATGCTCTTGAAGTGGGCAAAGGCGCTTCAAATCTTCCCAGGGCCAGGTTTCTGGCTGCCGGGCAGCAGGAATTGAGGGCGCAGCCTGCCAGATGTTTGATAAGCCTGTTGCGGGGATATTTTTTTAAGAGTTCGTGTGCTTTTCTGGTAATATCGGATTGAGATATGTGTGAAAAATCCTGGCGTTTATCCTGGTCCACCAGCCTGGCTGTAATCCAGAATCTGTCTTCAAAATATCCTACAGCACCGTAGGCGTATAGAGGGAGAACCGGAGCGTCGGGTTCAGCCGCGTAAGCCGCTGTCGCGGACAGGGTATGTCCCGGGCTGGCAAAGCCGGCCACTGCCAGGGAATCAATCACCTCAATATCGCCTGTTTCCGGATCCAGCCCCAGGGCTTTGCGTCCGGGCAGAAGAAAAAGATCGCTGGATTGAGGCAGAGGGATCAGGTCATCCGGCCTGGGCAGGGCAAAGCTGTTTCCCTGCCTGGTTAGCATGAGCAGGTCTGGTTCTTCAAGGATCCGGCCTTCCTGGTCAGCGCATATAAGATGCGGAGATGCTTTTCTTTTCATTGCTGTAAACCGCCTCCGTGTTCTGATTATCAATAAAAAAAGGCAGGACTGTGATATTGAGTCCTGCCTTTAAATAATCCTGACACAAAAGGAGAGTCTGGAAATTATTAGCGCTTGGAATACTGAAATCTGGCTCTGGCGCCTCTTTGACCGTATTTCTTTCTTTCCTTGACCCGGGCGTCTCTGGTCAGAAGTCCGGCCTTTTTCAGAACAGGCCTGAAGTCGGAGCTTACTTCAAGAAGGGCCCTGCTGATTCCATGTCTCACAGCGGCAGCCTGGCCAGCCAGTCCGCCTCCCTGAACATTGACTTTAATGTCATACTTGCCCAGGACCTTGGTCAGCTTAAGGGGCTGATTAATAATCATCTGCAGGGTGGAACGCGGGAAGTAGTCCTGATAAGGACGTTCGTTGATAAGTATCTGCCCGGAACCACTGTAAAGCCTTGTCCTGGCCACAGATGTCTTTCTTCTGCCTGTACCGTAGTAAAAATCTTCCTTCATGAGTGTATCTCCAAACTGGGTTGTTATTCCTGAGTTATGGGCATCTGGGCCTGGTGCGGATGATTGGGCCCGGTGTAAATTTTGAGCTTTTTCAAAAGTTCACGGCCAATCTTATTCTTAGGGAGCATACCGCGCACAGAGTGCTTAATAACATCCTCAGGTTTTTTCTGCATGAGTTTTTCCAGGGTGATATCCTTGATGCCTCCTGGGAAACCTGTATGATGGTAATATTTTTTCTGGCTGAGTTTGTTTCCGGTAACTTTTATCTTGTCAGCATTGATTACAATTACGAAATCGCCCATATCCATGTGCGGGGCGAATTCAGGCTTGTTCTTCCCTCTGAGCTTGACCGCGATTTCAGTAGCCATTCTGCCCAGGATTTTGTCCTGAGCGTCAATTACATGCCAGTTGCGCTGGGCGTCCTGGGGTCTGGGGCTATATGTCTTCATAATTTAACTCCTGTCTGAATTGAAAGAAGGAACTATTAGGTGATTTTTCATGGGCTGTCAACATGAAAAAAATCAAATTTCAGAGGTTTTTTCCTGTGCGGGTGTGTTCCTTGCCTCAGTTTGAAAATTATTTTATCTGTGGATTTTGCATTGATCGTAATATATGGTGAACAGTTTCGTAAAAACGGAGAATTATATGATTGCGCAGCTTCCCAGTGTAAGAAAGGGCTTGCTTCAGCTTATTTTTTCAGGCTCGTTCATGAAGAGATGGAATGACAAGTTAAGGCCGGTTGAGCTGGTGGAGGTGGACAAACAGGGGCATAAGATGATTACGGCCTTTGCCCTGCTTATGCTTAATTCAGAAGGCATGTCCCGGGAAAAGAAACAGGAGCTTGCCGAAGAGATAATTCTTGGCGGCATCTTTGAATATCTTTACAGGCTGGTTATTACCGACATCAAGCCTCCGGTATTTTACCAGATTAAGTCCAACCCTGAACACTACAGACAACTTACCAAATGGGTTCTGGATCAGCTGGAACCAAAGATTCAGCCTCTTGGCGCCGAGTTCTGGGATCAGTTTTGCGCCTTTCTGCAAAAACCTGATGATGACAGCCTGTCCAGGAGAATCTTGAACGGGGCTCATATTTTTGCGAGCAGATGGGAATTCTCTTTGATAAAAGGTATAAATCCCGGAGATCAGGAAATAAAGGAGATTGAAGAAAATTTCCAGGTCCTTTTGAATGAACATAGTGATCTCAAGGGCATGCGGGATTTAATTCAGGGCTCTCAGCAGGAACTGGGCGGTTTTCTAAATCTTTGCGGCAGATTGCGTTTTCAGAAAAGGTGGTCTCAGACCCCGAGAATACCAGAGACATCTGTGCTGGGACATATGTTTATTGTGGCCTGCTTTGCTTATTTCTTCAGCCTTTCAGTACGGGCCTGTCCCAGAAGACGGCAGAATAACTTTTTTGCCGGACTCCTGCATGATCTGCCTGAACTCCTGACCAGAGATATTATATCTCCGGTAAAGAAATCAGTCCAGAACCTCGGGGACCTGATCAAGGAGTATGAAAACCAGGAACTGGAAAAACGTGTATTCACCTTGTTTGAGAAACCGGTTTATCACGGACTGGCCCGGAGGCTGCGTTATTTCCTCGGGACTGACGGAGCAACCGAGTTTGACAACACCATTATCAGGGATAATAAAGTTGTAACAGTCAGATGGGAAGATCTGGAGAGTTCTTACAACCAGGATGCTTTTGATCCCAAAGACGGTTATCTGCTCAAGGTCTGCGATAACCTGGCCGCGTTTATAGAAGCTTATACCGCCACCAGAAACGGTATAACCAATGAACAGCTTTATCACGCTCAATGGAAAATAAGGAATCTGTATTTGAAAGAGCCTTTTCTGGGAGGGGTGCATATCGGAGCTTTGCTGGCTGATTTTGATTAA
>JBKHCI010000012.1:0-28798 GCA_046541915.1 Desulfonatronovibrio sp.
ATGAGGAGCTGGAATGAAACTTAAGGTAATGGTGGTTGATGATACCGTTGTTTACCGCAAAATCATAAGTGATGTTTTGAGCGGTTTCGCCAATGTTGAAGTGGTGGCCACAGCCAGCAACGGCAAGATAGCCATGAGCCGTATAGAATCATTAAAGCCTGATCTCGTCACCCTGGATGTAGAGATGCCGGTCATGGACGGTGTTCAGACACTGATGGAGATACAGAAAAGAAAGATCAAGATCGGGGTGATAATGGTCAGTACACTGACCAAAAGAGGCAGTGATATTACCATGAAGGCCCTGGAACTTGGTGCTTTTGATTTTATAACCAAGCCCGACAAGCCGACGCGCGAAGAGAATATCAAGGCGCTTGAAGCGGCTCTTGCTCCCAGAGTCAGGCATTTTTTGAAAAGGCTCGATATCCAGAAAGGTGTTCGCAAAAAAGAGCCGGAATATGTAAGAAAAAAGCCTGAAGTCCGTCCGGCCCCGCCTGTTTCTGCAGCCAGGGCATCGCATGAAAAATCAGACATAATTGCCATTGGAATTTCCACAGGAGGCCCCAACGCCCTTGCCAGGCTCCTGCCCATGCTTCCCGGAGATATTAATGTGCCTGTGGTCATAGTCCAGCATATGCCCCCCATGTTTACCAGATCCCTTGCTGAAAGCCTTAACTCCAAATCCGCACTGACAGTGAAGGAAGCCGAAGACGGAGAAGTCCTGAAAATTAACCATGTATATATAGCCCCAGGGGGCAAGCAGACCAAGGTGGTTACAGGCGCGGCCCAGAAAAAGATCATCAGGATTAATGACGATCCTCCTGAAAATAACTGCAAACCTTCGGCTGATTATCTTTTTCGTTCTGTGGCCCGGGAATTCGGAAAAAAAGTAACCGGCGTAATAATGACCGGCATGGGAAATGACGGTACTCTGGGACTCAGGGTGCTCAAATCCTTTGGAGGGATGGTTATTGCGCAGGATGAGAGTACATCTGTGGTGTTTGGGATGCCTAAAATGGCTTATGATGCCGGAGTAGTAGATGTAATGGTCCCTCTGGATAAAATAGCAACAGAAATTCTTAGCACCATTAAAAGATGAAAATCACTCCTGATGAATTAAAGGTTATTGCCAGGTATATCTATAACCTTTCAGGCATATTTTTGGATCAGAGCAAAGCCTATCTTGTGGAAAACCGGCTGAAGCCTATTTTGGAGCAGGAAAAAATCGCCAGCTACAGTGAGCTGTATTATAAGGCCAAGGCTGACGCCTCCAAAAGACTTGAAAAGGCCCTCATTGATGCTATCACCACCAAGGAAACCCTTTTTTTTCGGGACAATGCTCCTTTTGAACTTCTAAAACATAAGATTCTGCCTGATATTATTGACGCCCGAAGCAAGAAGGTTCACGCGTCAATGCCGGTCAGGATCCGGATATGGAGCGCTGCATCATCCACAGGTCAGGAAGTTTACAGTATAGCCATGGCAGTGAAGGAAATCATCCCTGATATGAATAAGTATCAGGTGACCATCCTGGGCACGGATATTTCTGATGAAGCCATAGCCAAGGCAAGCTATGGAAAATACAATAAGTTTGAAATCGAAAGGGGGTTAAGTCAGGATAAATTAGTTAAGTATTTCAACAAAACTTCTGATGGGAACTGGAGGATCAAAGATGAAATCCGGGCTCTGGCCAATTTCAGAAAGATAAATCTGATGCAGCCGTTTTCGGTACTGGGTAAATTTGATATAATTTTCTGCAGAAATGTAGCTATCTATTTCAAGTCTGATGACAAAAAAAGCCTTTTTGAACGGCTGGCCGGGGTACTTCAACCGGATGGATGTCTTATTATCGGCTCCACAGAATCCCTGTCAGGCGTTACCAGATCATTCGTGCCCAAAAGGTACCTGCGTTCCATCTTTTACCAGCTTACTTGATTTGCAGTTCCAGGGTCCATGGAGATTTCTTGACTTTTCCAACAAGCTGTTAAAAGCTTACATACGGATCAACAAATAGATAAACCAGAACGGAAAGAATCAGGCAGTAAGCGGCAAAATAAATCAGCCTGCTTTTTTTGAGGAAATCAATAAGCCAGATTATTCCCATCCATGAGCAAATAAATGCGCATATAAATGACAATATAAGCGAGGCAGGTCCGATTTCCAGCCATATTTCTCTGCTGACGCGGTCAAGCATCAACACTGAAGAACCCAGAATAATGGGAATGGCCAGAAGGAAAGAGTATCTGACCGCGGTATCTCTGGAAAGACCAACCCATAGAGACGTCACCAGGGTCGCGCCTGAGCGGGAAATTCCCGGCAAAACAGCAATGGTCTGGCCCAGGCCGACAATGATCGCATCTTTAAAACCCATGTCAATCTGAGTCCGGTTTCCATATACTTTCAGCCTTTCAATAATGATCAGAAACAGTCCGGTGACAGCCAGGGAGATTGAAATGAACGTCGGAGTCTTCATGGAATCACCGATAAAGTCCTTGAGCCAGATCCCCAGGACCGCGGTGATCACAGTTGCTGTTATTATGTACAGGCCAAAATAGAATTGAACCCTGGCCTGTTTATTTTTTTGGATGAGATAGGTAAAAAATCCCAGGATAATTTCGGTAAGATCTTTGCGGAAGTAAATGCACACTGCCAGCACAGAGGCTAGGTGCAGAAATATTTCAAAGGCCAGACCAGGAAACTGGTAACCAAGTAAAAGTTCGGTAATGACGATATGAGCACTGCTGGAAACAGGCAAAAATTCAGTGATTCCCTGAATAACGCCGAAAATTATTGCTTCAAATATTGACACTTTTTAACACATGAGCCTGATTAATTGATCAGCCTTATTTCCTGCAGAGTTTCCAGAACATTTTTCCTGGATATGGGCTTGGAAATATAAGCGTCCGCCTGGCCAGTGAAAAAAGCGTCTGTTACATTTTTAGTGTCTGAAAGAGCGGTGGTCATAACTGCCTTGACCTCGTCACCTATAGCTACGTTCATGTCTGTTTCAATTTCCCGGATAGCTTTGAGAGCACTTTGTCCATCCATGACCGGCATCATGATGTCCATAAAGATAAGGCTGTATGGGTTGTTGTTTTCCAGAGCTTCACGGAACATATCCACTGCCTGCAGGCCATTTTCAGCGCTTTCACATTCAAAATGCTCTGAAAGAATCTTGGTCAGTACCATCCTGCTTGTGACATCATCTTCAACAACCAGTACTCTCATTTTTTTCTCCTCGGTTTTCATTATATCGAAAAATTTGAAATCTATTGTTGTCATGCACCATATTTTAATTCCGGAGCCAATCCGATATATATATAAATTAATCCTGGATAATTATTGGCTCAAGGTTTAATTTTTTAGTAAAAACAGGTTTATGAGACAAAAATCGAATATGCCCGGATGTTTAAGCCGGCTAATCGTTACTTTTATTAATATTTAATCAACTAGCTTATTTCAGTCAATTGTAATTGTGCCCAAAATTTACTGGAAGAAATTTTAATATTATGGCATTTAAGTCTTTATCAGTAAATCGTCCTTACAATCCGGACTGCCCTCTGAGCAGGCATGTAATTTAGCTTTCAACATCAGGGAAGAAAGACTTTCCGGATGGAAACAATTTAGCGGCTGACCATTAATATACAGGTACAAATTTTTATCAGCACATGTGTGATTGCAGCAAAATCTGTTATCTTGAAGAGCTTTTGTCTCCGCAATTTTTCCTGTCACCGACTGAAACAGGACCATCGGGCTTTTTCAAGAAATCTCCGGCCAAATCTCGTTTGTTCGTTTATGAAACATGTACCTCCAGTCTTGATGTGGCCTGGAAACTTATCTGGGAAGGACAGATGGATGAAGGAGATTCTGTCCTATGCCGCAATCAGACCAGAGGCAGAGGGAGAATGGGCAGACAATGGTCTTCCTGCGATGGTAATCTCCTGGCCGCCTGGAAAATATCCTGTCCTCAATCCAGAGTGTTTGGCAAACTGCTTCCATTAATAATGGGTTTCTGTTTCAGGCAGGCTTTTCTTAATCTCGGATTAAGTCTTATGATTAAATGGCCCAATGATTTAATTTTTGAAAATAAAAAAATCGGTGGAATCCTCATCGAAGAAAAGCTGGATAAACTGGTGGCGGGCATAGGAATCAATATAGCCGGCTGTCCCCATAAATCGCAGATGCGCGAACAAAGCCCGGTGGATCCAGGTCGTATTGGTCCGCACCTTTCTGACCCTGACCCGGTCAGGCTCTGGGCAAAGCTTGTGAGCCGGGCGCATTTCTGGTATGAAGATACACTGGACAGTTTTTCGGTAATTGACTTTATCCGGGAAATTAACTTTAATCTATGGCTCATGGGTGAAAGTGTTTTTGTTGATACTGGCCGGCAGACTGTCCAGGGAACCTTGCTGGGCGTAGATCATGAAGGACAGCTCATTATTGAAACTTCAGCAGGAGTTGTCCATATGTCTGAAGGAAGTGTCAGCAGGTGTCCCTGTTGACCTGAAAAATGATATTTTTATTACTTAATTCACTGACAGGCCCGGCAGGCTGATGATCACAGTGAATACTGATTTATTTCCGTATATAAGGCCGGCAGTTTCAACATCCTGAAAGAAAAATCTTTTGGATGGTTTTTTAAAATATACCTAAAGGAGAGGCATTGAACAATGAGTATTAAGACTTTTGAACAGATAGTGGCCGAAATTAAAGGCAAGAGGATCCTTGTGGCCAACCGGGGTATCCCAGCCAGAAGAATTGTCCGGTCCATAAGTGAAGTATTTCATGCCACCCCAATGATGACTGCCACTGAAGTAGATAAAACAGCCCCTTTTACCTCAGGCGCTCAGGAGCTTCTTCTTCTGGGCAAGAATCCCAGGGCTTATCTGGACATAGACAGAATTATTTCCAAGGCCAAAACACTGGATGTTCTTGCAATTCATCCCGGCTGGGGTTTTGCTTCTGAAGATTTCTCCTTTCCTGCCAAATGCAATGAAGCGGGCATGGTTTTTATCGGTCCTGACCCCGAAGCCATGGAAACACTGGGTAATAAAGTGGCTGTACGTAATCTGGCCAAGAAAATCGGAGTGCCTGTAGTGCCTGGCTCAGAAGGAGCCGTGACTGTGGAAGAAGCCCTGGATCTGGCTTATGAAATGGGTTTTCCGGTTATGCTCAAGGCGGAAGGCGGCGGAGGAGGCCGGGGGATATACGAAGTTTTCAGGGAAGAACAGCTGGAAAGGGCGTATGTAAAAGCTTCAGCCCTGGCTCAGGCATCTTTTGGAAATCCCAGGCTGTATGTGGAAAAGCTTCTGACCTCCGTGAGGCATATTGAAATTCAGGTTATCGCGGATAAACACGGTAATGTTTTTGCCTTTGATGAACGTGACTGTACCATGCAGCGCAACCATCAGAAGCTGGTGGAAATTACTCCTTCTCCGTGGCCCGGCATGACCGAAGAACTCAGGGAACGCCTCAAGGAATATGCCAGAAAACTGATCAAAGCTGTAAATTATCATTCCCTGGCAACAGTGGAATTCCTGGTGGACGCCAAGGGTAATCCGTATCTCATAGAGGTTAATACAAGGCTTCAGGTGGAACACGGAATTACCGAGTGCAGATACGGCATTGATCTGGTTGAAGAACAGATTGCTGTTTCCTTTGGTTCAGAACTCAGGTTCAGCCAGGATAATATGATTCCCACCAATCATGCCATGCAGGTCAGGGTCAATTGTGAGGACCCGCAGAATAATTTTTCTCCCAACGCGGGACTCGTAACCAGGTATCAGTCCCCTGGAGGCCAGGGTGTCAGGGTGGATTCATGCATATCCGCGGGTTATACTTTTCCTTCACAGTATGATTCCGCGGCTTCCCTGCTTATTGCTTATGGCAAATCCTGGAACAAAATTATGGGAATTATGGAGAGGGCTCTGCGAGAATATATTATCGGGGGCATTAAAACCACCATTCCCTTTCACCGCAAGATTATAGCCAATGCCCAGTTCAGGAAAGGAGAGTATGACACTAATTTTGTGGGCAATACCCCAGATCTTATGGTCTACCGGGATCAGGAGCCGGAAGCCCTGAGGTTGTCGTGTCTGGTGGCTGAAATCTCGGCCAAGGGTTATAATCCTTATGTGCAGCTTGGGGAATACCGCTCCGTTCATGACAAACGCATGGGCAGATGCAGACCCATACTGCCCGGGCTTACTCATGATTATGAAAATCCCTATCCCAGAGGAGACCGGGACGCTGTTCTGGAATTCATAAGAGAGTCGGATTATATTCATTTTTGCGATACAACCACCAGAGATATTACTCAATCCAACAGCGGCAACAGGTTTCGTCTTGCCGAAGACAGGATTATTGGTCCATATCTGGATAATTGCGGTTTTTTCTCTCTGGAAAACGGCGGAGGGGCCCATTTTCATGTAGCCATGATGGCCAACATGACCTACCCATTTACCGAAGCCAGGGAGTGGAACCAGTTTGCTCCAAAAACTCAGAAACAAATACTTATCCGCTCTACAAACGTCCTTGGCTACAAACCGCAGCCAAGAAATCTCATGCGCCTTACCGGAGAAATGATTTGTGAAGATTATGATGTGATAAGGTGTTTTGATTTTCTGAACCATATAGAAAATATGGTGCCTTTTGCCGAAGTTGCCATGAATTCCACCAGGAATATATTTGAGCCGGCTATCTCCCTTTCCTATGCCAGGGGATTTGATGTTCCTCATTACATGGGAGTTGTCAGTGAAATTCTGGCCATGATCAAGAAAGTCACTGGTCTGTCAGAGGCGGCGGCCTGCAAAAAATTTATTTTGGGGCTCAAAGACATGGCAGGGGTCTGTCCGCCGGCATTTATACGGGAGCTGGTTACTGAAATCAGGGACACATATCCTGACTTGATTGTCCATTATCACCGCCATTACACAGATGGCCTGTTTGTGCCCGCGGTTGCTGAAGCAGCAAGGGCTGGAGCCCATATTGTTGATACGGCCATTGGCGCGGCCGTGAGATGGTACGGGCAGGGCGAGGTTCTGTCCACGGCAGCCTATATTGAAGAACTGGGCATGAAAACCCGGCTGAACAAAGAAATGATCAGGCAGTGCGGGTTCATCCTCAAACAGATCATGCCTTATTATGACCGGTACACCGCACCGTATTTCCAGGGCATAGATTATGACGTTGTGGAACATGGAATGCCGGGAGGGGCTACTTCATCTTCCCAGGAAGGAGCCATGAAGCAGGGTTATATTCACCTTCTGCCTTATATGCTCCATTTTCTGGCCGGCATAAGAAAGATTGTACGGTATCATGATGTTACCCCTGGTTCCCAGATTACGTGGAATACGGCTTTTCTGACCATTACCAATGTGTATAAAGAAAAGGGTGAAAAAGGAGTGCGCCGTCTTTTGCGGGTTCTGGACAAAGTTAATTCACTGCCCGAGGATGAGCTGGACAGCGAGACCAAAAAGGCCAGACTGGAAATCTATAAACACAGCAATGACGCTTTCCGGAACCTGCTTATGGGTAAATTCGGGCGTCTGCCTCTGGGATTTCCAGCAGACTGGGTTTATGAAAGCGCTTTTGGTGAAAAATTTCAAGAGGCTATCAATTGCCGAAACGATGACTCACCTTTGAACAGCCTTGAAGATATTGACGTGGACGCGGAAAGGGAAAAGCTTGTAGCCAATATCCAGCGTGAACCCACCAGGGAGGAGCTTGTCCTTTATCTTAACCATCCAGGCGATGCCCTGACCAATATTCAGTTCAAGGCTCAGTTCGGGGATCCCAACCAGCTTCCCCTGGATGTCTGGTTTGAAGGTTTGCCCCCAGGTGAAGAAATCATATTTGAAGACAGCCGGGGAAAACCGCATAACCTGGTTATCCTGGACATATCCGTTCCTGACGTAAATGGAATGAGTGTGGTCCGATATTCCCTTGATTCAGAATTTCTGACTTATCAGGTCAAGGTTGCAGAAGGCTACGGCCTTGCCAGTGACGCCCTGGAAATGGCTGATCCCAAGAATATTTATCATGTGAGCGCGCCCAATAACTGTGATCTCTGGGTTATGCATGTCAAACCCGGAGACAAGGTCAGGCAGGGGGAAGAGCTTTTCAATATCTCCCTGATGAAACAGGAAAAAGCAGTCACCTCGCCTGTGGATGGAGTGGTTAAAAGAGTGCTGAAATTCGCGGATTATCAGGAAGATAAGATTATGGTTCCGGTGAAGGAGGGCGAGCTGCTGGTTGAGCTTGGACCTGTGCCTAATACCTGTCCGGGATGCGGGGACCAGATCGTCCTGGATGCCTGCAAATTCTGTCCGGAATGCGGCTACAGAGTGAGTTAGTTTAAACCGGAAATTGAAATTTAACCGCGCCAGATTTA
Source organism: Desulfonatronovibrio sp. (assembly GCA_046541915.1). Lineage (GTDB taxonomy): Bacteria > Desulfobacterota > Desulfovibrionia > Desulfovibrionales > Desulfonatronovibrionaceae > Desulfonatronovibrio. The sequence continues at coordinate 8,390 of JBKHCI010000012.1, forward strand.
TTTTTAAAAAATGTTTAATTTCATTATTGACTATTCATAGGGCTAACAGCTACTAAAATAGCGTCTTTTTCAACGTTTTTGATACCTTTATCTTTCTGAAGCATACACAATTCTAAAGGAGAGCAAGGAATGGCAAAGCCCACCAAGCAGCAGGATGAGAACAACCCCAGTGTAAAGGCCGGCAAAAAAGATGGCAGCGGGAAAAATAAGAAAATTGAAAAGATAAAATCCCAGCTGGTTCTCAATGCCCGGGAGATAATGGACATCGGGGTGGAGGCGGAGCTTCTGGTTGGAGGTAAAAATTATAATACCGCTATCATGAATACCATTGAAAATGTCCGGGCACCTCAGTTTCGGGCTATATCCGCCAATGCCTTCCATAAACTTCTTGATGAAACAAAGGTAAATGCCGCCGTAATCAGGGAGGCTGTGGACAGGGAGTTTGATTCCATAGACTGGAGTGATGAGGCCATAAACAATGATTCTGAATTTATAAGAAAATTTGTGCGTAAGCTTGCGCTGAAGTTAAAAAGAAATCTTAAGCGCGAAGGCACTCTGATTAAACTTCGTACCTTCATCAATAATGTGGTGGAGGGATTTGCTGTTTCTCCTGAGGGGATTGATCAACTCAGAAAAAGATCAGTACTGGTCCAGGTGGCCATACTCAGTGTGGATTTGCCCAAAGAGGTTGAAGAAGCGCTGCGCCAGGCTTACCGTTCCATATGCAAAGAAGCGGGACAGGAAAATGTTCCGGTGGCAGTCAGGTCGTCTGCTGCAGGTGAAGACAGCCGTAAAAAGGCCTTTGCCGGCCTTCAGGATACTTATCTGAATATTGTCGGCGAAAACAATGTGGTGGAAGCTTATCACTGGGACTGCTCTTCAGCTTATAATCTGCGAAGTATGACCTACCGCAGAGAAGCCATACTGGATGCGGTATCCAAAGCTGAAAGAACCGGGGATGACTCCATTGCTGCCAAGGCCAAGGAAGAATGGTCCATTGAAAATACTTCTCTTTCCGTCTGTATTATGCGGATGATTAATCCGGTGATATCCGGAACCGCTTTCAGCGCGGATACTTCCACAGGTTGCCGCGGAACCGACCGCAAGGACCTGGTTTCCATTGACGCAAGTTACGGTCTGGGAGAGGCAGTGGTAAGCGGCATGGTAACTCCGGACAAATTTTTTGTGTTTCAGCGCGATGACGGGGAAGAAATCGTAATCAGGAATATGGGGTTTAAAGACAAAAAGATTGTTTACGATGAAACAGGAGCCGGCACCAAGGAAGAACCAGTCTCCAAGGATATGGTTTTCCGCTGGTCTTTGTCTCTGGCCCAGGCGGAAATGGTGGCCAAAGGAGTCAGGGCGATAAGCAAAGCTTATGATGACTTGATAATGGATACCGAATTCTGCATTGATCAATGGGACAGGCTCTGGTTTGTTCAGGCCAGGCCTGAAACCAGGTGGAATGAAGAATTTGAAAAATTTCCCCACACCATTTTCATGCGCAGGATGGAAGTTGATGAAAAAGCCCTGCCCAAGGCTGAGGTTCTGCTTGAGGGCAACGGTGCTTCCAGAGGAGCAGGTCAGGGGACCATTAAATTTTTGCGTTCAGCTTTGGAGCTTAATAAAATAAATAAAGGAAATGTGCTGGCAGCTGACCGTACTGATCCGGATATGGTTCCGGGCATGCGCATTGCCTCGGCCATTCTGGCTGACGCGGGCGGAGATACAAGCCACGCCGCCATTACTTCCAGAGAACTAGGCATTCCGGCTGTTATCGGAATTAAACGCCTGGAAGCCCTGCGCGCCCTGGATGGTCAGGAAGTTACCGTGGATGGTTCCCGTGGTCAGGTTTACCGTGGGCTTATACCATTGGTTGAAGTTGGGGGGGAAATGGACGTGAGCAAGCTGCCTCCCACCAAGACAAAGGTAGGGTTGATTCTGGCCGATGTCGGACAGGCCCTGTTTCTGTCCAGGCTCAGGCAGATTCCGGATTTTGAAGTAGGTCTGCTCCGGGCTGAATTCATGCTGGGCAATATCGGAATCCATCCTCAGGCACTGGAAGCTTATGACAAAGGTAATCTTCAGGATGTCGCTCAGAAAAAACTGGACCAGCTGGAGAATGAATTGACAAAAGTGGTCAGGGATCAGCTGGCTGCCGGAGCAATCTCTCTTGACTTTAATCTTCGCAAATACGTGGGCATAATTTCTGGTCTTGAAGAAAAGGTTAATCTGCTTACCGAAAAAAAGAGCGCCAGGGGTACGGATGAAGTCCTGGCCCTGCACAGACAGCTGAGGGAGCTGGACAATAAACTTGACGAACATATTGATCTGGCAACCAAAAGACTGGATATCTTAAAAACATCAACCGATCTGCGCGAACATATTTCCATAATAATGGGATTTGCCGATGATCTTCTGCTTCTCATGGGGGATGACCCTGAATCAGTCCAATCAAGACAGGAAATTGAAGACCGGATAGAATCCATTTATAAACAAATTAATAAAAATGGATATGTTGAGGAGGTTCTGGAAAAAATTGAAGATTTGCGCACAGAAGTAGCCCTGAAATTCGGCTTTAAGCAGCAGATGGATAATATCCGCAATTTGCCTGACACCATTGCCCAGGCTATTATATCCAAGGGTTACCGTTCCGGAAAGGAAATTTATATTCAGACTCTGTCTCAGGGCCTTGCGCTTTTTTCCATGGCTTTTTACGGCAAGGAGATAATCTACCGGACAACTGATTATAAGTCCAATGAATACAGGAACCTGCTGGGCGGGATGCTTTTTGAAGACTATGAAGACAATCCCATGCTTGGCTACAGAGGAGTGTCCAGGGATGTTCATGACTGGGAGCTTGAATCCTTTAAGCTGGCCAGGGGAGCATTCGGGTGCACCAATCTCCAGCTCATGCTTCCTTTTGTAAGGACCCTGGAGGAAGCCAGAAGCATGAAAAGGTATCTGGCCAATGTGCACAAACTGCGTTCAGGCGAGGACGGGCTGAAAATTATTCTTATGTCTGAAATTCCCAGCAACGCCATAATCGCCAAGGAATTCATAAAAGAATTCGATGGTTTTTCCATTGGTTCCAACGATATGACTCAGCTTGTCCTGGGCACTGACCGGGACAATTCCAGGCTCAGGCATATTTATGATGAAGAAGATCCCGCAGTAATCTGGGCTATACTTTCCACAATTTTTACAGGTCAGAGGTTTGGCAAGAAAGTCGGTTTCTGCGGGCAGGGAGTTTCCAACAGCAAGGTCATAAGAGGCCTTGTCTGCATTGCCGGGATTGTGTCCGCTTCAGTAGTTCCTGATACATACGCTCAGACCAAGCACGACCTGGCTGCTACAGAAAGTGAAGACATAAGCATAAGCGAACTTGGAAACTGGATCAAGAAACAGCATTTCAACAGATTGTGCGAACTCCTTAAGAAACATAATTACGAACATATCCTGAAAAAGTATTCCTCTGAGAGCGACCTCATGGACTGGTATGAAGGGGAACTGGCCAGACATCATGAAAAGCTTTTTTCAAGTCTGGGATCTGACAAGGAAGATTTTTACCGGCAGGAACTTAACCGGTTCAGAGAAATCTATCATAAGCCGGTAATCTATTCTAACTGGGACTGGCAGACAACAGTGGAAGACGCCCTGCATCACTCTGGCTTTGAATCTTTTGAAGAACAGCAAAAAGCTTATGCCAGGCAGGCAAGCAAAAAATGGTAACTAATAAAAACCAATAATATTATCAGGCGGTCAGGCATATGAATGGCCGCCTGTTGCATTTAGCGCGTATAAAAATGACTGAACAAGAAAAAGATATCCTGGGATTTCTGGATGAACCCTCCCGTATAAGGGAATTTAATCAGGAACAGCTTGAACTTCTGGCTTCCCAGGTAAGAGAGATGATTATCCGGGTGGTATCCAGAAACGGAGGTCATCTGGCCCCTTCGCTGGGGGTGGTGGATCTGACCATAGCCCTGATGAAGGTTTTTGATTTTGAACAGGATAAGATAATCTGGGATGTGGGTCATCAGTCTTACGCCTATAAGATACTGACCGGACGCCGTGATCTTTTTCATACCCTGCGCGAGTTTGAAGGAATCAGCGGATTTCCAAGGATTGACGAAAGCAGGTTTGATCATTTCGGAGTCGGCCATTCCAGCACTTCAATTTCAGCGGCCCTGGGCATGGCTGTGGCCAGGGATATTCTCCAAAAAAACAACAAGGTTCTGGCAGTAATAGGGGATGGCTCCATGACTGCCGGACTTGCCTATGAAGGTCTTAACCAGGCCGGGGATCTGGGAAGGGATATGGTTGTTGTCTTAAATGATAATGAAATGTCCATTTCCAAAAACGTAGGCGCTCTTTCTTCCTTTCTGAGCAGAAAATTATCCTCCAAGTGGGTTGTTAATTTTAAAAAGGAAATGGAAAGCTGGATGCGCCATATCCCGAAAATAGGGGATGAACTCCTGAATTACGCGCGTAAAAGCGAGGAGTCATTCAAGGGTTTTTTTACTCCGGGCATTCTTTTCGAGGCCTTCAAATTTAATTATATAGGTCCTGTTGACGGACATAATATCAAATCCATGGTCCAGGTCTTTGACCAGTTAAAAGATCTGGAAGGCCCTGTTCTTGTTCATGTTTTGACCAAAAAAGGCAAAGGATACAAGCCTGCCGAGGATAACCCCACCACTTTTCACGGAGTGGGGTGTTTTGAGCCTGAAACCGGACTCGCAAAAAAGCCTCAGGGAAAATGCCTGCCCACTTATACGGAAATTTTTGGAAAAACATTGTGCAAACTGGCTGAAAAAAATGACAAAGTTGTAGCTATTACCGCGGCCATGCCTGAAGGAACCGGTCTGAGCAAGTTCGCTGAGACGTTTCCGGACCGGTTTTTTGATGTGGGAATATGTGAACAGCATGCCGTGACCTATGCCGCTGGATTGGCGGTTCAGGGCTTCAAGCCGGTAGTGGCCATATACTCCACCTTTGCTCAGCGTTCTTATGATCAGATAATCCATGATGTCTGTCTGCAGAATCTACCGGTTACTTTTTGTCTGGACAGGGCGGGCATCGTGGGTGAGGACGGAGCAACCCATCACGGAGTTTTTGACTTTTCTTTTTTCAGGCATATACCCAATATGATCTGCATGGCTCCCAAAGATGAGGAAGAAATGCAGAGGATGCTTCTCACCGCGGTAAACCATCCAGGGCCCGCCGTTGTCAGGTATCCAAGAGGAGTCGGTATCGGCGCAGAATTGAAAGATGATATCAGACCCATTGATATGGCTCAGGGTGAACTGGTCAAAGACGGAGATCAGGGGGTGATCATGGCCGTGGGCAGCCGGCTTTACCCAGCTCTGGAAGCCGCAATGGAGCTTGAGTCTGAAGGATTATCTCTGGCTGTGTTCAACCCCAGGTTTATTAAACCTCTGCCCGTTGAAATGATTCAGGAGCTTATCAAGAGGTTCAACAGGATTCTGACTGTTGAGGAGAACATTCTGGCCGGGGGTTTTTCTTCAGCCGTGCTAGAGTTTCTGTCAGATCATGATCTGATTTCCGGGCTGAAGATAAAGAGAATGGGCATTCCGGATATGTTTGTTGAACATGGCACCCAGAAAGAACTCAGAAGGATGCTTGGGCTTTGCAAGGGCGGCATCAAAAACACAAGCCTTGAGTTTTTCAAATAAATATCCTGAACAGGCCGCCTAGCGAACGTGACATTCAGAACAGGTAAATGGTCCGGCAGCTTCTTCCAGATGACAGTCCCTGCACTGGATATGGTAAGCCCTTCTTAATGAAATACTGTTTTCTTCATCCTCCGGAGGATGGCAGTCCGAGCATCTTAGATCTATTGAGGCCACTCCTTCCAGCAGTTTCCCATCTTCATCATACTCATGATGGCATCTGGCGCAATCATACATCTCAGAATGCTGGTCATGATCAAATATCACAGCCCCTCTTTCAAAAGATTCAAAGGCATTGTCCTGGAATAACTCCTCTCCGTTCTCTGAAAAGAGAAGTCCAGGTGAAAGAAACAGGATGGAGATGATAATAAATGCTGCCGCGTATCCCTTATTGAGCACTTGATTTGTCCATGCATTCATAAATTATATCTCCCAGAAATTTGAGGTGCATATCAATTTTATAATGGTTCAGGATATCTTCAAGTCCGCCATGGCAGTTATGGCAGGGAGCGATGATAACAGGAACGTTTGTGGCTTTAAGCTGCTCAGCCTTTATCCTGTTGCCAAGCACCCTGGTCTTTTTGTGGGGCGGCCCGCAGTTGATCACCCCGCCTCCTGCTGAGCAGCAGTAATTATGTTCCCGGTTGGGTGTCATTTCAACAAAATTTTCACAAAAGGCCCGGATCAGATCCCTGGCCTTTTCGTGCAGGCCCATGCCCCGGACTATATTGCAGGGATCATGAAAGGTAACAGGCTGCTCAAACTTTTTGCCCACTTTTATTTTTCCGGCTTTAAACAGCTCCCAGTAAAACTGCACTGCGTGGATAATTGGAATAGGGGGTTCCTTCCAGCCCAGCCATCTTGATCCGGTGTCATAAACAGATCTGAAGGCATGTCCGCACTCGCCCATGACAATCTTTTTGCATTTCAGACGCATGGCGGTTTCAAAATGGACTTTTTTCAGTCTGCCCATAAGTTCATAATCACCTATGTACATGGCCATATCGCTGTTGTCCCAGCCCGGAGTTGCCGGTACGGTCCAGTCCACCTGACCCACGTTCATAATCACCGCGGCCTGGTAAATGAGTTGTGATCTGAATTTGGGCTCAGGTCCGATTACGGAATATAATACTTCTGCGCCGTCTTTTTCAATAGGGATACGCAGCATGGGCAATTCATCCCTGGCTTCCTCCTCCTGCCATTGAAGGCTGTCTATCCATTCATCTTCCTTGATCCACATCTGATTCATGGTGGCTGCGTGGCTGTGGGAGGTATCCTGGATATATTGAGGAGTCACCCCGAGCAAGTGGCAGAAGCGTCTGACCAGGGTGATCTGATACGCGGTATCTATGCCGAAAGGACAGTACATGGAGCAGCGCCGGCACAGATTGCACTCTGTATATGCTATCTGAGCGGCGTTAATAACAAATTCAGGAGTAATCCTGTTCTTGGGGTTTAAGATCTTCCATACAGTCTGTTTGATTTTGCCCACTGGACTGAAAGATGGATCATTATCCATGGAAAGATAATAATGACAGGCCGGAGAACAAAGCCCGCATCTGATGCATGTCTGCTGGTAGGCCCTTAGCCTGGCATCGGCTTCTCCGCGAAAGACTTTGTTTATGGCTGACTGGATCTTATCCGGGGTAAGTTCGCGTGCTCCTTCCAGAATGCCGGGATCTTGGGTTGTTCGCATGTTCATAAGGCTGTGTTACCGCTTGTTATATAGTTGAACAGATTGATTGTTATCAACAGGTGTTTTTACCAGTCCTTGACATGGCGGACCGCTCCAAATTCAGAAGCTGTATAGGCCCTGGTAAACGGGGCAAAAACCATATGGATAAGCCGGGTAAAAGGGATTGCAATGAGCAGCAGTTCTCCGCTCAGGATATGCACGGTTATAACCAGCTGGGGATCAAACCATCCGTGATAGGCGGCGTATCCGGTGATAAAAGGTGCCGCTATCAGGCCCAGCAGGGCATAGTCAGAGGCAAAGGTTACATACCTGACTTCCTTGAGAAAGATTCTGCGTAAAAGAAAAAAAAGCAGAGAGAAGATCACAGCCAGAGTTAATATATCGGCTGCCTGGTCCGGGAGTGACCATAAATTCAGGCCAAAGGATTCCTCCCATAAAACAACATGCCCCAGGGCAAAAACAGGGACAATGACTACACAGATATGAAATGAAAATGAAACAATGGTCATAAACGGATGCAGGCGGGAATTCCTGGGAAAAAAGGGAATGCTCCAGGCCAGGATGGAACGCAGGGCATAGCCGGGGTTGAAATAATTGATTACTACTGGATTTTTATCCAGAGTGATGGCTACCAGGAAGACAATCCTTGCCAGCGAGCCCAGAATAAACACCGCCCAGGCAATCCAGAGCAGAGGTCCGGCCGCGAATTCATATAGTTGATGCATATTAATACCTGTGATTCATGGATTAGCAGACTGCCGTGTCAGATCTCCTGATTGCCGCGTTGCTGGAAACCTGATTTCAACATTCAAGATTCACTGTTCAATGTTAAATAGTAAGAAAAAAAATTGATTCCAAAAACTTTTTTGATTTTATCCGGCACTCACTTTAGTTGCGGGTAATAGCTCATGCCGGAAAATATGCTCTCAAGCGAGTGCCGGATTAACGCTTGGAATTTCGAACACTCTTCTGGTGTTAAGGACTTTTTCAGGCTGCCAGGGTGAATATTTAAACCCGATGTACTATGCGTACATATTGAAAACCAATGACTCCCCGGATCAATATTTTTTTGCTGTCCGGGCTGAATACAGGATCGCATACAAAATCAAACTCCTGATCATATACCTTGCCGTTAATAACTATGAAATATTTACCGTTCTTTTCTACTTTAGCTGCTATCTTAGTTTCATCATTGCTGAAAACAGGCTGCCAGGCCATGTCAAAAGCCTCTTTCCAGGTGTCTCCATCTACTACAATAAACCATTGATCCTGATTTTTTCCCACGGCAGCCACCTTTTCCCCCATAGGTCCATAGACCAGATCGTGGACCAGACTTCTGAAACGTACCTTCCAGGGCTTACCGTCTACCGCCACTGTCCATCTGCCGAACTCAGGAGCTACTATGGCGGCCAGATGATCGCCTGAAGGGGAAAAACAAAGATGCCACATCTGAAAAAAGTCGGGACGAAGCACGATTTCTCCGTCCTGAGCCAGTGCCCAGTGTTTTCCCGATCGAACCGGTGCCACAACCGAGGCGTTTGAGGGATTGAAAGCAGGTCTCCAAACACTTGAAAAACTGTTGGGCCACACTTTTCCATCTACAATAATTGAATAGTCATAGATGGAAGTCCTGCACTGGGCGGCAATGCTTCCGGTATGGGGATGGAAAACAGGAGTCCAGATGCTTACCATCTCCCTGGGCCAGGGTTTGCCTTTAACAGCAATTGAATAACATCCTTTTTTGTATGTAAAGATGTCTGCCTGGTCCATGGGCCTGGTTTGAACAACCGCGCAGCTTGTTTCTCCGTCCTGGCTTAGAGTAAAGTGACTGGCGCTTAAAAAAAGCTCAGGCCAGATTTCATCATTCACACACATGCCATAGCGCATGTCTTTTTGAATTGCCGCGGCGATTACCTTACCCTGTCTGCTGAACTGGGTATCCCAGATATAATCAAAGGATTCATTCCAGGGCCGGCCATCCACGCAAAGGGTCCACAGTCCGTCTTCCTGCATTACCAGGGCTGTGAGCCGGCCATCCGGGCTGTATTTCAGCCTCCAGACTTTTTCATAGGAGTGTTCCCAGTTTTTGAGATTTTCGCAAACTGTGAACTGATAATCCCCGGTATTGATAATGGTGGCAATCTTTTCGCCGTCAGGACTTACCTGGTGTTCTTCACGCCATACATGCAGAAGAGGACAGTTCAGAGAGTCCACTACTACCTTGGTTCCGGTTTCCCAATCCCACTTTGCTTTATCGGCCATTTTACGTCCGCTGTTGGTTGTTACCGCTGCCACGGCTCTATGGTACGGTTATTATTGTCAAAAAATACCTGTTCACCATGTTTTTTAATCCTGGAGCCTGCCCTTTGATTTAAGTCATAAGTTGTGGAGAATAGTTACGTCAAACAATTCATGTCTGAATTGGTGAAAATCTGCCGGATATCTCTTTATAAAAAATTTCACTGGTTCAGATACAAAAATAAAAAGGCCGGAGCAACCTGTCCCGGCCATAATTATTCTGACTGTTAAGGCCCTGGAGTTGCTCCTGTTTTGCCTTGATATCTTTCTCAAAAATCATTCAGGGGCGATGCCAAGCTTGTTAAAAAGGGTATCAAAGTCCAGATTTTCACTTACCAGCTGGCAGCCTTGATTAATTTTCACTTCTTCTCTTAACTTGGTCCTGTTCAGGATATTTTCCATTTTCTGGGCCACGGTAAAAGTATCTTCCCTGGCCACAATAATTGGCACGCCCAGAACTTCGGACCTGGTCAGGATAATATCGTTGGGATAAATATTGCCGGTCAGGATAAGACAGGGGCAATTGCCTTCAAGGGCGACCAATTGCAGGTCAGAACGGTCTCCGCCGACTATGACCGCGACATTTTTGTTTTTATGGAAATGAGTCATGAAGTTTTCAATCTGCATGGTCCCGATGAGAAAATTCTGGATGATCTGTTCTGATTTGGCATGCATGGATATTATTCTTCCGCCCAGCTGGGAAGCTAGGTCGCCTATGGATATGGCTTTAAGCACATCGTCATGAGGGATAATGCCCAGAACATTCACATCTCTGTTTTTGAGCATGGGCACGATCATGTCCCTGGTTTCCTGCATGAAATAATCTGGCACATCATTGAGGATAACCCCTACGAGATCATCTCCCAGTACTTCCTTGGCGGCTATGAGATAATCATAGTTCAGTTCGCGGTAGTAACGGTCAACAATGATAACTTTTAATCCCAGCATGCGGGAGATATTGTAACCATCAAGCTGGCAATATTTGCCCTGATACAGAAAGCTGCCGGAGCCCCCAACAAGCATCAGATCTTTGTCCTTGCTTAAATCTTCATAGGCCTTCTTGATATCATCCCTGTACATGAAACATTCTCCGGTATAGGCTTTCATTTTGAAATCCTGGGAAACCAGAACCGGAGTCAGTTGCGCGGGATCAGAATCCAGGTTCAGGAATTTGGCGGTCTTGTAAGCGTCTTCATCAACCATCTGTCCTTCAAATTCCTTGGGAACCGCTCCCACAGGCTTCATAAAGCCGGTTTTGAGTCCAAGCTCCTGGGATTTTTTACCAAGGGCCAGAGTGATCAGGTTTTTGCCGGAAAAACCAGCCGTGGATCCAATATAGAGTCCAAGCATTTTAAAGTCCTCCTGTCTGTTTAACTGTTCAGGAAATAGATATAATAAAAATAACTGTATCTGCGGCTGAATCCTGACCAGGCCGGTCCAGTATCTGTCCGGGCGGCGTGGTCAGGAAATCCCAGAAATTAATGCAGAGTCATCCTGACATCCGCGACAATTGCCTGTTCGGTGTTGACAAGTACGGGATTAAATTCCGCTTCGTAAATTTCAGGAAAATCAAGAGCCATCTGGGATATGGTCAGAATAATTGTTTCCAGGGCGTTGAAATCAATGGACGGCTCTCCTCTGAACCCTTTAAGAAGCATATATGACTTGATTTCTCTGATCATCTTCTGGGCTTCTTCTCTGCTCACCGGCCCCAGCCTGAAAGAGATGTCTTTTAATACTTCAACATATATGCCCCCAAGTCCGAACATAATCAAAGGGCCGAACTGTTCATCCCTTTTAAACCCGATAATAACCTCTTTGCAGTCTCCTGGCGCCATTTCCTGAATGAGGCAACCGGCAATATGCGCGTCAGGTCTGATTCTGGATGCCCTGCTGGTGATTTCCAGGAAGGCTTTTTTGACTTCATCCGCATCTTTCAAACCCAGCTTTACCCCGTCCACATCTGTTTTATGAGATATATTAGGGGAGGCAATTTTGAGTACCACCGGATATCCGAAACGATTGGCGACTTCCACGGCTTCCTGGCTGGAACGGACAAGGGCTGTCTTGGGAACGGGCAGCTTGTAGGCCTGAAGTATTTCCTGGGCCTGAAATTCAACTATTTCACTTTGCCCGCTTTTTTTAACCCGGTCAATTATCAAAGCGGCTCGTCCCCTGTCTCTGTCTATCCTGGATAAGAGAGGGCAGGGATTATTTTTCCACTGGTAATATTTATACATCTGTTCAACGCAGTGAATCGCAGGTTCAGGAAAAGAAAAGCAGGGTACATGACCATCCATTAAGATTTTTTCACCTCTGGAAATGATTTTTTTGCCCATAAAACAGGTAAAAACAGGCTTGTCCGTGTTTTCAGAGATTTTTACAATCCCACGGGCGATATCCTCGATTTCATCAGCAGCGGATGATGTGGGGGTCAGAACCACCAGCAGGGAGTTCACGTTATTGTCATTAACAACAATTTCCATGGTGTTGATATATCTTTCTGCTCCGGCGTCTCCTATGATATCAATGGGATTGTACAATGAGGCATAAGAGGGCAGGGTTTCCTTCATTTTTTCAATACTGGATGAAGAAATTCTGGCCATGTTCAGGGAAGAATTCTCGCAGGCGTCAGCCGCCATAATGCCCGGCCCTCCGGAGTTGGTTACTATTGCCAGGCTTGGACCTGTGGGCAGAGGCTGGGTGGAAAAGGCCTGTGCCAGATTAAACAGGGTTTCCACGTCATGGGCCCTGATCACTCCTGATTTGTTAAAGGCAGCTGTGTAGGCCTGGTCAGAACCGGCAATGGCCCCGGTATGGGAAGAAGCGGCTTTGGCCCCGGCCCCTGTGGTTCCTGATTTAATCATGATTATAGGTTTTTCATGACTGTGGCTTCTGGCCTCACGGACAAATTTTTCACCGTTGCCTACGTTTTCAATATACCCCAGGATTACATCGGTCTTATCATCCTTGCCCAGGTAGGAGATCATGTCCGACTCGTCAATAGCCGCTTTGTTCCCAAGACTGATAAATTTGGAAAAACCAATGTTTTCCCCCAGGGCCCAGTCCAGGATGGCCACGCATAAAGCTCCGGACTGGGAAAAGAAAGCAATATTGCCCTGAGCTGGTTTGCCCGCTGCAAAAGAGGCGTTGACCAGACTGTGGGTATTTAGCATTCCCAGACAGTTGGGGCCAAGAAGGGGAATACCGTATTTGCGGGCGGTTTCCGCAAGCTCCTGCTCCAGGTAATATCCCTGACCGCCGATTTCCTTGAATCCCGCTGTAATGACAATGACTGATTTAACGCCCATTTCCCCCAGTTTCTCCAATGAGGAGATGACCAGTTTTCCAGGCACGGTAATAACTGCAAGATCAATGTCCCGGGGCAGGTGAGCTATATTATTGACCACTTTCAGGCCAAGGATTGATGTCGCTTTAGGATTTACAGGGTAGATGGAACCCTTGAAACCGGCCTCCTGCATGTTTTTCACTATGCTGTGCCCGATTTTGGCGGGAGATGACGACGCACCGATTACAGCCACGCTTTCAGGGTTGAACATGGCATGGAGTTGTTTAGCGGTCATATATACCTTTGGGAAAGTTCAAAGAGTTCAAATTTTCATGAAAAGCTAAAAATTGTTTAGCACCCAGCCAGTGTCGGCGAATTTTGGCAGATTGCCGGAAAATCAGTACGAGCAAGGAGCACTTTCAGCTCCTGGGGAAAGCAAGGAAGCGTTCAATACTTGATTTGATTATTAAGAAAAAATAACCATGTTTGACAAGAAGAAATTACGGATAAAATTTTTGAAGCATCCAGGGCTGTATAAGACAGACCTTGGATGCTTCAAAAAATTAAAAGCGAAACAGATACTTATTCTGCCTCGAGTCTTTGCAGTTCAGCCATCTGTTCATTGATCCTCTGCTGGATGATTTTTAATTCTTTTTCGCTTAAATGGGCGAACCTTCGCTGAGTTTTTAGATAATCCGCAACAGGCTTGGGTTTGTTTATTTTTTTGGTGATGGTCAGTTTTCCATCAATTATTTCATAAAGAGGAAAGATATTGGTTTGAACCGCCAGTTTGGAGATTTCAATACTTTTTTCCGGCTTGCTTCTCCAGCCGGTAGGGCAGGCGGAATAAACATGGAGATAAGCAGGTCCAGGAATGGACAGGGCCTTTTTTACTTTGTTCATGAGGTCAAGATGAAAGCCCGGATTTGCCGTAGCCACATAAGGAATATGATGGGCGGCGGCAATTCCCGGCATATCTTTTTTCCAGGTTTGCTGTCCTATGCTTTGGGATCCGCAGGGTGATGTGGTTGTGGACGCGCCGTAAGGAGTTGAGCTTGATCTTTGAATGCCGGTGTTCATGTACGCTTCATTGTCCAGACAGACATAAAGCAGGTTGTGGCCTCTTTCCAGGGCTCCGGACAACGACTGCAGGCCGATATCCGCGGTAGCGCCGTCTCCTCCCACTGCAATTATATTGGGGGGATCACCGCCAAGTCTGCCTTTTCTTTGCATGGCCTTTATTCCGGCCTCGATCCCCGAGGCCACTGCTGCGGTGTTTTCAAAGGCAACATGAATCCACGGGATCTTCCAGGCGGTTTGAGGAAAGGGTGAGGTTACGATTTCCATGCACCCTGTGGCGTTGGCCACTATGGTGTTGGGCCCGGCTACTTTCATAACCATGCCCAGGGCCAGGATTTCAGCGCATCCCTGGCAGGCCCGGTGTCCCTGGGATATATAATTTTCAGTGGGAATGTTTTTAGCTGTTATTTTCTCGAAATTTTCCAGTCCGGGATTGTTAAGCATCTGAACGTACCCCCCATATGGTATAGTTTGGATCCAGTTCATTTTTCCTGGACATTTCATACATTTTTATAAAATCTTTAACTGTCACGTCCCGTCCGCCGAGTCCGGCAATGACATTATGAATTTTGGGTTTGTCTGCCTCATCGTAAAGCAGGGCCTTTATTTCCTGAGCCACTGGCCCGTTATGTGATCCAGGACTAAGCGCCCGGTCAATTATGATAAGTTTCTCTGCCCCGGCTATGGCTTTCAGGAATTCTTTTCTGGGAAAAGGTCTCCATAGTCTGATTCTGATCTGTCCCACAGACTCGCCTGAATCAGCCAGTGCTCCCACAGCAGTCATGGTTGTTTCGCCAAGCGAACCCATGGTTACAAAAACAGTTTTTGGCTGACTTGGGCCGTTTTTCTCGATTAATTCATAGTTGCGGCCAAAGGTTTTGCCCCACTCAGCAAAGACTTCAGCTACTACTTCTCTGGAATTGATCAGGGCCTGTTCACACTGCTTTTTGGATTCCATATAAACTTCAGGTACTCCCACCGGCCCCATGGTTGCCGGTTTGTCCGGGTTCAGGGTCAAAAGCGGCTCATAGGGAGGGAGAAAGGAATCGATTTCTTTCTGGTCAGCAAAAAAAACAGGTTCAATCATATGAGTCAAAATAAAACCGTCGACATTTACGCAAAGAGGAAGAAGAACACGGTGATCCTCAGCAATTTTAAATCCCATTATGTTTAAATCGTAAGCCTCCTGACCGTTTTCAGCAAAAATCTGAATCCATCCGATATCGCGCTCAGACATGATATCACTGTGATCGTTCCAGATGGAAATAGGAGCTGAAAGCGCGCGGTTAGCCACAGTCATAACTATGGGCAGTCTCAGACCCGAAGCAATGAACAGGATTTCATGCATGAGAGCCAGTCCCTGAGCGGATGTGGCCGTATAGGTTCTTGCGCCGGCAGCGCTTGACCCCACGGCAGCACTCATGGCTGAATGCTCGGATTCAACAGGGATATATTCTGCGTCCAGCTCTCCGTTGGCTACATATACTGAAAGTTCTTCAACTATATGGGTCTGGGGAGTGATGGGATAGGCGGCAACTACATCCACGTTGGCCTGTCTCACTGCTTCAGCCACTGCCAGTGAAACTTCCAACCCTTTAGCCTTTGTCATATTAATTCCTCCGTTTATTAACTTGAGCCGGACCGGTGATATTTATCCAGCCGGCAGTTTTTTATTTGTTAATCCATGACCATGGAAATTGCCTGCTTTGGACATTCATTGGCACATATGCCGCATCCTTTACAGTAAAACAGGTCTGCCGGGTAATAGCCATCCTCAGCTTCGCTTATGCAGAACTCGGGGCAGTAAACACCGCAAAGGCCGCATTTTATACATTTTTCCCGGTCGGTTTCCGGCCGCAGGGTTTTCCAGTCCCCGGTTCTTAGTTCAGCTGCGTTGCCGGGTGTGGTGATGGTGGTTCCAAGCTCAAGTTTTTGCCAGGCGCATATTGCAAGATCAGACATAATCTATCTCCTGAAAAAGTTAGTTGATATTTGTTACTTCAAATGCCTTGGAAAGGGCCTTGAAATTTTTGGGACCAAGTTTTGATCCGAAACGGTCCTGGATAACTTCTTCCATGTCCTGTGCTTCCATAATGCCGGACGCCTTGAGCAAAGCACCAAGCATGGTTGTGTTGGTTATGGGCACAGACAAAATGTCCACCGCGATTCTGGTGGCGTTTACAGAAGCCGCCTTGGGCCAGCCGTATTTTTCTTTGAGTTCTTTGCTTGACTGCGGGCTGTTGACTACCACAATGCCGTCACTTTTAAGGCCTTCGGCCACATCCACCACTTCCAGCAGACTGGAGTCAAGGACCAGGACGATATCAGGCTCATATATTTTTTCTCTTTTAAGGATTTTCTTTTCGTCCACCCGGACAAAGGCCTGCACCGGGGCTCCCCTTCTTTCGGGACCAAAGCTGGGAAAAGCCTGGGCAAATTTACCCCTGGCAATTGCCGCCCTGGCCAGAAGCTCAGCTGAGGTTACCGCTCCCTGACCTCCTCTACCATGAAGTCTTATTTCCCACATACGATTCTCCTGAATTTTATGGTTAACAGCGTGTTGAAAAAGTCCTTATTCAACTGGATGTTCAGCCAGTTAAATGTGACCACCATGGAAACTCTTCGTCAAAAGTAATCAAAAAATACACTCATACAGTAAAGTATGGTCATGGTTTTAGATTAACGGTGATTATTAGCAGGCAATGAGCAAAATATCTACAATCAATTATCGTGAAAAAATGAACGATCAAAGTTATAGTTAATTTCAGGTTTTTATGACCGTTTGCCGAAAATAAATTTGGAAGATGTTTAATAGTGTATTATATTAATTTATAGACCAGTTTTTATCCGGTCAGGCAAAACCTGGTATGTGGCCGGGAAGCCCTTTTTGACACTCACCTGGATAATACCAGGCCCAGTCAAGTACAATTATACAAAGGAGGTAGAGCATGGATGATCAGAGAATTGAAAGTATGATGGATGAAAAACGTGTTTTCAGACCTCCCAGTGACCGCCGGGATAAGGCTCATGTTAAATCCATGGAAGAGTATAAGGCCGCTTACAGAAAATCCATGGATGATCCTGAAGGCTACTGGTCTGACCGGACCAGAGAACTTCTGACCTGGTTTAAGGAACCAGTCAGAATTCTGGACTGGGATTTTGATAAGCCGGACATCAAATGGTTCCAGGACGGCATGCTCAACGTATGCTATAATTGCCTGGACAGGCATGTAAAATCTCATCGCCGGGACAAGATCGCAATTATCTGGCAGGGCGAGGCCGAGGGTGAGGTCATAAAGTATACCTACCAGGAGCTTTACACTCAGGTATGCAGGTTTGCCAATGTGCTCAGAAAGAAGGGGGTAAAAAAAGGTGATCGCGTGGCCATTTACATGCCCATGGTTCCGGAACTGGCCATTGCCATGCTGGCCTGCGCGCGCATCGGAGCCCCTCATTCCATTGTTTTTGCCGGATTCAGCGCGGGCAGCCTGCGAGACCGTATTCAGGACTGTGACGCTGCAACTGTCATCACAGGCACGGCAGTTAACCGGGGAGGCAGGGTTATTCCTTTAAAAACCAATGCTGATGAAGCTCTTAGCCAGTGCCCGTCTGTAAAAACCTGTATTGTTGTTGACAGCGCCTCATATGACGTGGACATGGTGGATGACCGGGATTTCTGGTGGCATGAGGAAATAAAAGCTGACGACATCTCGGATGAATGTGAACCAGAAGAGATGAACGCTGAAGACGTGCTTTTTATCCTTTATACTTCCGGCTCAACAGGTAAACCCAAAGGCGTTTTTCATACCCAGGGAGGATATCTGACTTACGCGGCGCATACCACTCAATGGGTGTTTGACCTCCAGGATGAGGATGTTCACTGGTGCACGGCCGACATCGGCTGGATAACCGGGCACACCTATACAATTTACGGCCCCCTGGCCCTGGGCGCAACTTCGGTCATGTTTGAAGGAGTGCCTACATATCCTGAGCCTGACCGTTTCTGGCAGATCTGCGAAAAGTTCAGGATAAGTATCTTTTATACCGCGCCTACAGTTATCCGGGCTCTGATGCGTGAAGGTGAAAGCTGGATTCAAAAACATGATTTAAGCTCTCTGCGTTTACTTGGTTCTGTGGGCGAACCCATCAATCCCAAGGCCTGGATCTGGTATCATGAAAATGTCGGTCAAGGAAAGCTGCCGGTGGTGGATACCTGGTGGCAGACTGAAACCGGAGGGATTATGATTTCACCTCTTCCTTATGCAACCGAGCTTAAGCCGGGATCGGCAACTTTTCCCCTGCCAGGGGTTGACGCGGCCATCGTGGATAGAAATGGCAAAGAGATGGAAGCCAACGCTGGTGGTTTTCTGGTCATCAAAAAACCCTGGCCTGGAATTCTGCGGGGTGTCTGGGGCAATCCCCAGCGTTTTAAAGAACAGTATTTTTCCGTATTTCCAGGTATGTATGAGTCAGGTGACGGTGCCAGACGTGATGAAGACGGATATTTCTGGATTATGGGCAGGGTGGATGATGTGGTTAATGTTTCCGGTCACCGTATGGGAACAGCTGAAATAGAATCAGCACTGGTAACCCATCCTGCTGTTTCTGAAGCAGCGGTTGTGGGTATGCCCCATGATCTCAAGGGGCAGGCTATATATGCCTACGTAACCCTGTCCGCGGATCATCCTGAAACGCCTGAGCTTCTTAAAGAGCTGCGCATTCAGGTGCGCAGGGAAATAGGTCCCATTGCATCACCTGATGTCATTCAGTTCGCACCGGGCCTGCCCAAAACCCGTTCAGGAAAGATCATGCGCCGCATTCTGCGAAAAATCGCCTCCGGGGATACGGAAAACCTCGGGGATACTTCTACTCTGGCTGAACCCGCAGTGGTGGATGATCTTATCAAGGGATGGAAAAAAGTTATGAATAGCGGCAATTAGAAATAAGGACTGGTCACCGGACAACGGATCAAGGGGGTGGACAGCTGCAAACAATCAAGGATTAAAATTGAATTTAAATATTTATCTAAGCCAGGGACATCGTCGCTGGCTGGTAGTGGCCGGAGCAATCATTATTCAGTTCTGTCTGGGCACCATTTACGCCTGGAGCGCTTTTACCGGGATGCTGACTAAACCTGTTGAAACAGGGGGAGAATATGGATTTTCAGCTCAACAGACTGCCTGGGTGTTCTCAGCAGGTCTGGCTGTATTCGCGATCTCAATGGTTATTGCCGGCAGACTTCAGGTCAGATACGGTCCAAGGCCCATAGCCGCTCTGGGCGGGCTGGTCCTGGGAACCGGATATATACTGGGTGGTCTGTTTGGCAGCACCTTTGCGGCCCAGTTTATATGCATAGGCATTATTGGAGGAGCCGGCATAGGCCTGGCCTATGTAGTTCCCATCGCAGTAGGGGTAAAGTGGTTCCCTGACAAAAAAGGCCTTATCGCCGGCATGGCAGTAGCCGGCTTTGGATTTGGAGCTACTTTGTGGGTCAAGCTGGCAGGAAGCTGGTTTGGCGGCTTGCTGTACACCGTAAATATCTGGTCCTTGCCCGGCGTACAGGGCGTTTTCTTTATCTATGGCTTGATCTTTCTGGTTTTTGTTCTTCTGGGCAGTATGGTTATGCTCAACCCTCCCCAGGGGTATCTGCCCCTGGGATATGAGCCTCCAGTCAGGAATTCCAGTCATGAAGAAACCGACAGTTCATTTCAGGAATTCACCAGCATGGAGATGCTGAAACAGCCGCAATTCTATATATTGTGGATAATGTTCTGCTGTACTGCCCTGGCCGGGCTGATGGTTATTTACAGTATAAGTCTGTTCGGCATTGATTCCCTTCAGGCTGCCGGGGCTGTGCCCGGTACTGCCCAGGCAGCCATGGCAGCCGGCACCGCCATGGCCTGGTACGCTATATTTAATGGTCTTGGCCGGATAATCTGGGGCGGGGTTTCCGATCATGTGGGCAGAAAGTGGTCTCTTTTTCTAATGTGCTGTTTCCAGGCCTTTATCATGCTGGTCTTTTTTGAGATGGGTACTGCTGTAAGCAGTCTGATTATTGGCGCGTCCATAATCGGATTTAATTTTGGAGGAAATTTTGCCCTGTTTCCAGCGGCAACCGCGGATTATTTCGGGGCCAGAAATCTGGGTCAGAATTATGGGTGGATTTTCTTATCTTACGGCGTGGCTGGTATTGCCGGTCCGCAGATAGCCGGGTACTTCCGGGACATGGCCGGGTCCGGGGACATTTCCACCTGGAAGATTTCATTTACCATTGCGGGGCTGGCCTGTATTCTGGCTGCCGTGCTTGCGCTGTTTCTCAAGCCCCCGACAAAATAGTTTTCATCCGGAAA
>JBKHCI010000073.1:0-8023 GCA_046541915.1 Desulfonatronovibrio sp.
AGGGAGATATGAATTGCATATAGTAACCGGCGGGGCGGGTTTCATCGGCAGCGGAACGGTCTATCAGCTTAATAAAATGGGCATAGATGATATATTGATAGTGGATAATCTGGCAAAAACTGAAAAATGGAGGAATCTGGTCAATCTGAAATTTTCTGATTACCTGCATAAAGATGATTTTCTTCTCTGCCTGGCCAGAGGAGATTTTTCCGGTGTTGAGTCCATTATTCACATGGGAGCCTGTTCTTCCACTACTGAGCAGGACGCTGATTATCTCATGTCCAACAACCTGCATTATTCCCAGGCACTGGCCCGTTTCTGCATGAAAAATGATGTCCGTTTTATCTATGCCAGCAGCGCGGCCACGTATGGTGACGGCACTCTGGGCTTTTCCGATGATCATGAAGTCATGGACAGGTTAAAACCTTTAAACATGTACGGTTTTTCCAAACAGCTCTTTGATTTATGGATCAAAAAAAATGGATACTTATCCAGCGTAGTCGGGCTGAAGTTTTTTAATGTATTCGGTCCTAATGAATATCATAAAAAAGACATGCAGAGCGTGGTCAGAAAAGCCTACTTTCAGATCAGGGAAACTGGCCGGGTCAGGCTGTTCAAGTCTTACCATTCTCAATATGGTCATGGTGAGCAGAAAAGAGATTTTGTCTATCTTAAGGATTGTCTGGAAGTCATGGCCTGGCTTCTGGAAAGAAAAGACATCAATGGGATCTTCAACCTGGGAGCCGGCAGGGCCAGAACCTGGAATGATCTGGTAAAAGCCGTGTTCCAGGCCATGGATACGCGGCCGGAAATAGAATATGTGGAAATGCCTGAGGATCTGAAAGGAAAGTATCAGTATTACACCTGCGCTCCCATGGAAAAGCTGGTCAATGCGGGCTGCCCTGTAAAATTTCATTCTCTGGAACAAGGGGTCAGGGATTATGTCCAAAACTATCTGGACCAGGAAGATCCGTATCTATAAAACTCTGAATAAAATTATACTCTCAGATTTTTACACGTATTCCGGGTCAATGGCGGCCTGGCCGTTATGCAGGATCAATTTAACGTACTGGATAGTGGTATTGTCTATGGGAACCAGCGGGAACTGTCCTTTGCAGAAGTCGCAGCTGCCCATTGACGGTTCCGCTGGAGCCAAAAGAGGCACGTTGCGTCCGCAATGAGGACACGGATAAAGCATGACCAGTTCCATCCCCACCGGCTTGACCGGGCTGATGAATTTTTTTTCACCCATGTAATTGTCTCCTTCTATACATCACTCAGGGATATTAATTTCCTGGGTGTACTTATTAATTTTAGTGTTTTACGCATTCATTTACTGCGACGAAAAACATAACTATTTTCCACATCAGCTCATGATCCCTGACTAAGTCCGGGTTTCAAGGGCAGGACAGCCTTCCCGGGCCTGTTTCAGGACCGGTCCAGCAGGCTCTGTCCAGTCATTTCAGCAGGTTTTTCCATATCCCATAAATCCAGAATTGTCGGGGCGATGTCCCCCAGGATCCCGTTTTGCTTGAGTTTAATTTCCCTGTCAGGGTGTATTAAATAAAAAGGAACCGGGTTAAGGCTGTGGGATGTTTTAACCTTGCCGTTCTGGTCGAGCATGTCCTCGGCATTGCCGTGATCCGCGGTGAGCAGGATGGTGATGCCCTGTTTCAGGGCGGTTTGAAGGACGCGTCCCACGCATTTGTCAACAGCCTGGCAGGCCTCAATGGCTGCCGGGATGCTGCCTGTATGGCCAACCATGTCCAGGTTGGCAAAGTTGCATATATACAGGTCAAAGCCCTGGGTATTGATTTTTTCCACCAGAGTGTCGGTTACCTGGTATACGCTCATTTCCGGCTTGAGATCATAGGTGGGCACTTCCTGAGGAGAAGGGATAAGTATCCTTTCTTCTCCAGGAAAAGGCTCTTCTGAACCCGCGTTGAAAAAATAGGTGACATGGGCGTATTTCTCTGTTTCAGCCAGGCGCAACTGGGTGAGATTGTTCCGGGAAATGATCTGGCCCAGGATATTGTCCATTTTTTCAGGAGGGAACAACACTGGAAGATCGAATTCTTTTTCGTATCTGGTCATGGTGGCCAGGCGCAGGTCCGGAGTTTTCCGTCTTTCAAACCCGTTGAAGTCAGGCTGGGACAAAGCCCTGGTCATCTGTCTGGCCCGGTCCGCGCGGAAATTAAAAAAGATGACTTTATCTCCGTCTTCCAGGGTGGCCACCGGGTGGTCGTCTGAATCAACCAGGACATGGGGCTTTATAAATTCATCTGTTTCCCCCTGATCATAGCGATTTTTTATCAATTCCACAGGGTCATCCGCCTTGATTCCCCTGCCCAGGGTCAAAGCGTCATAAGCCAGCCTGGTCCGTTCCCATCTCTTATCCCGGTCCATGGCATAATATCTGCCTGCAACAGTTGCTATACGGCCTATGCCGGTCCGTTTGAGATGCTCCTGGAGCCTGGCTGTAAAATCCGCACCGCTGGTGGGTGAAGTGTCCCTTCCGTCCAGGAAGCAGTGTACAAAAAGTTCCTTAACTCCTTTTTCTTTGGCAAGATCAACCAGACTGTGCAGGTGTTTCTGCAGGCTGTGCACTCCTCCGTCTGAAACCAGCCCCATGAGATGAAGCCGTCCGCCTTCCCTGGTCTGGCTAAGGACGCGGTTCAGCTCCGGGTTACGTGAAAGATCGCTGCTTTCTATGGCCTGGTTGATGCGCATAATATCCTGGTACACAACGCGTCCGGCTCCGATGTTCATGTGGCCCACCTCAGAGTTGCCCATCTGCTGCCGGGGCAGTCCTACATCCGGCCCGGAGCATGTGAGACTGGCTCGTGGATATTTGCCGTCGATCATGTCCAGGTTGGGGGTTCTGGCCAGACTGATGGCGTTGCCCGGGCCTTCCGGGGCAAGGCCCAGACCGTCTAGAACAAGCAGCAGAATGGGTTTTTTTTCTGGATCAGGCACTGTTTTCTCCTTCCGGCTGCAGGCCCGGGTCTATGATTTTGCCCTTGGTCCAGAATCCCTCCAGATTGTAAAAATTGCGGGTCTCCTGGACAAAGATATGGACAATCACGTCATTCAGGTCAACCAGGATCCAGTCTCCTTCCTGATAACCCTCCATACCCAGGTATTCCATGTTGTTTTCCCTGACCTGTTTAAGAAGATTGTCGGCCAGAGATCTGCAGTGCCGGCTGCCCTGGGCTGATGCCACGACAATGCCCTCAAAGGCGCTTGAATAGGAACTTACGTCCAAAGCCAGCACGTCAAAGGCTTTTTTGTCGTGAAGAACTCCGGCCAGAAAAACAAGCTTTTCCCGGAGATTGTCATAGGTCATGTGGTTTCCCTTGTTATGGTCATCTGAAGTTTAAAAAAGTCCGGGTCAGGCCGTGTCCGCCCGGAATGGTGTTTTAGAAAATAAACATGCCTTGATAAATTGTCTATGTGAAGAGTCATAAGTACTGCCTGAAAAAATTCAAGGTCATGACTATACAAGCACCGATTCAGGCGCGGACAGGATTTTGCGAGCCAGATCGCAGTCCCTGCCGATCTGGTTTTTCAGTTCGTCAATGCCGGAAAATTTTATTTCCGAACGCAGGCGCTGAACAAAATGGACTTTAACGGGCTGTTCGTAAATGTCCTGACTAAAGTCAAAGATATGGACCTCAACCGACAGGTATTTATTGCCGAAAGTGGGATTGTATCCAATATTGGCTACTGCGGAGCGGATCTGGCCTTTGACTTCAATCCATACCGCGTACACTCCTGTTCTGGGGAAAAGCTCATCCTTGAGCAGAATATTGGCGGTGGGAAAGCCCAGCTGAGCTCCACCTCTCTGCCGCCCGGTGATTACCTTTCCTTCCACCCGGTAAAACCGGCCCAGAAGCGGACGGACCTCCCATACCCTTCCATCTTCCACCAGATCCCTGATCCTGGTGGAGCTGACAATAGCCCCGTCAACCATTACCGGAGGGACCTGGTCCACTGAGAATCCGTACTTAAGGCCCAGTTTTTTCAGAAGGGAAAAATTGCCCTGCCTGCCTTTGCCAAAAGAATAGTCATATCCAATAATGAGTTCTTTGACTTTAAGCTTTGTTACCAGATATTCATATACAAACTCTTCAGGCTCAAGGGCTGCCATCTGTCTGGTAAAAGGCAGACAAATGGTGTAATCCATGCCCAGGGAGTCTATGAGTTCAAGCTTTTGAGCTGTCATAGTTATAAAGGGCGGTGATTTGTCCATAAGCACCCGCATGGGATGCGGATCAAAGGTGATGGCTGTGGCGGACAGGTTCAGGAGCCCGGCCCGTTTTTTGACCTTGGTGATCAATTGCTGATGCCCCACATGGACACCGTCGAAATTTCCTATGGTCACGCAGGACGCATTCACCTGGCTTGCCGGGACCTGGATGTCGCAGGTAATCATGTCTGGAAGTTTCCTTGTCAGCCCGCTGAAAAGTGTTTGTGTCTGTTGGACGTATTTTTAAGCCAGGCTGCATTTTGTCTGAATTTTTTCCGGAATTTACCGGAGAGGCAAAGCTTTATATTAAAACAGCTGTTTCATCAAGTTGATTGAGACGGCCTGGATTTAAAGATAAAAATTTGATTTTTCCGGAAAAAAATCTTGTCAAAGGACAGGAGATGATTTATAAGCCTTTCTTCCTCATGCCGAAGTGGTGGAATTGGTAGACACGCTAGGTTCAGGGTCTAGTGGGGGTTTCCCCGTGGGAGTTCGAGTCTCCCCTTCGGCACCATCAACAAATCCAGTCAAATCCGGCTGAATAAAAATATCAATTAAAATCGAGAGCATAAGCCCGGGCAAATTGTCCGGGCTTATCTTTTTTTGTCTATTGTATGTTTTGATGTCAATGGCCAGTCATGATTTTGCGTCAACATCCTGGGCGGTCCAGGGTATTGAGCTGTGAAAGGAGGGAAATTTTCCCCCTGACTGGATGGTAGCCAGCATGAAAGAGTAATAGCAAGATTTTATATTGTGCCCCAGCCTGCCTGGGTTTCCTGTTCCGTGCATCAGGCAGTCAACTCAAAGCAAGGTTGACGGCCATCCTTTAACCAGGATAATTAATAATTTTGGGGACAATTTGAGGATGAAGTTTTCTTTATAATCTCAACTGCGCTGATGTCTCCTGCCGCAACAATGAGTAAAGCTGGCAAGTATCCCGCACAAACCAAGCCTTGAGGATGGTTTTTTATAAGAAAGATATGGTTTTAAAGACTATGAAAGCTGTAATATTTGATAATAAACTTCAATATGTGGAAAACCGGCCCATGCCCAGGCTAAAACCCGGCTGGGCTCTTATAAAGGTTCAACTTGCCGGCATATGCAAAACTGATCTTGAAATCATCAAGGGATATATGGGTTTCAGGGGAGTTTTGGGGCATGAATTCCTGGGTGTTGTGGAAAGCTGTGATGATCCGGATCTTGCAGGCAAAAGGGTTGTTGGAGAAATCAATGCTGCCTGCGGCAAATGTGACTGGTGCGCCACAGGAATGGGACGTCACTGCCCTGAGCGAACAACTCTTGGAATTGTCAAGCATGATGGATGCATGGCTGAGTATTGCACTCTGCCGGCTGAGAATCTGCGTGTAGTTGCCCCTGAAATATCAGATGACCAGGCCATCCTGACAGAGCCCCTGGCTGCAGCCTGTGAAATTTTGGAACAGCTCAAAATTCGTGGAAATGAAAGGATTGTTGTCCTTGGCGATGGCCGGCTCGGCATTCTGTGCGCATGGGCTTTAAACACGGTTGCCCCGGATGTGACTTTGGTGGGACATCATCCTGAGAAATTGAAGATTGCCAAATGGAGGGAAATTAAAACATCTTTGAGGGGAGAAGGTGTTTTGCCGGGGGCTGATATTGTGGTGGATGCTACAGGTTCTGACAAAGGAATTGCGCGGGCCATGGAACTGTGTCGGCCAAGAGGAATTATTGTGCTGAAATCTACGGTTGCCCTGCAGGGTGAGGTCAATCTTGCCCCCCTGGTTATTAATGAGCTTACAGTCCTGGGTTCACGCTGTGGCCTTTTCAGTGATGCCCTGTCCATGATGCGAGGCTGTCCTGACATGCCTCTTAAACGTCTGATTACTCACCGTTATCCCCTGCAT
This sequence comes from Desulfonatronovibrio sp., assembly GCA_046541915.1. GTDB lineage: Bacteria > Desulfobacterota > Desulfovibrionia > Desulfovibrionales > Desulfonatronovibrionaceae > Desulfonatronovibrio. The sequence continues at coordinate 6,133 of JBKHCI010000073.1, forward strand.
CAAGCCTTGGACGCCTTTGCCGTGGCTCAGGAAGGAAAAGCCTTGAAGGTTGTTTTAATGGTATGATTTATCTGGCTGAAAATTTCCCAGAGTATTGACCTGCCCGGGTATTATTTGCGTACCGCCTGTACTACCACCCCGCCAATGACCAGTGTGGCTCCTAAGTAACCCCACAGTCCAAGATTCTCCTGCCAGAAGATATAAGCCAGAATAGCCGCAGCCACTGGTTCGGCCGTGGCAATGACCGCGGCCTGGGAGGCCCGCAGTCTGACCAGCCCCCTGGCATAGATGAAATAAGCGCAGTAAGTGGACATAAAACCCAGAAAAACCAGGGGCAGCCAGACAGCTCCTGATGGGACAGAGGGCCGGATAAAGGGTGCCAGCCCAAGCGCTCCCAGGATAAGTATCCATGAAAAGATGGTTACCGGCTGGTAGCGGGCAAAAAGCTTTTTCCCGAAAATATAGTACAGGGCATAAGTGAATCCGGCCAGGAGTCCGAAAAAAATACCAGGCCAGGAGAATGCCTGGTCCGCAACAGAACCTGTTGAAGCGGAAATAAGAATGACCCCGCTCATGCAGACAACAATGCCCGTAATGGTCTGTATGGTGATTTTTTCCTTGAGCAGCAACGCGGCCATTACTGCAACCCAGGCCGGAGCGGTATACAGAAGGACCGAGGCCCTGGCAGCACCGCCCAGATCCACGGCCAACTGGTAAGAACCGTAAAAAACAGTCACGCACAACAGGGCAAAAATGAACACCACAGGCAGATCTCTTGTCTGTATGCCGATTTTTTTTACAATCAGGGCGTGACAGACAAAGAAACCCCAGCCAGTGACCGCCCTCCAGAAGGCAACTTCCAGCGGAGTAAGGCCCTGGGCAAAAGCGATTTTGGCTACCGGCCCGATGCAGCCCCATAAGACGGCTGCCGTAAGAATGTAAATAAATCCTTTGAGATGTCCCATGATATTTACAGCCGGGTTACCCTGTCAGCCAGGCTATCCCCAGAATACAGGCAGTCTCCGGCCCAGGCCTATCCCGGTCTCACAGACATCGGCTATGTAGGGCAGGATCAGCAGGCCGCTCTGCGCAGCCTTTTTCAGGACCTCGGCAAAATGAGGATCAATAAAATCGGCCGGACCAAAGCATTTGCAGTCCGGCCTCTGAATCAGACAGAAGCAGGCCACCTTGTGACCCTGCGCGGCCAGAAGCGTAAGCTCCTGCATATGCCTGGCCGCTCTTGCGCTTACAGCATCCGGAAAACAGGCCCTTTCATCCTCCACCAGGGTGACGTTTTTGGCCTCGACCCACATCCTGCCTTTTGGGCCTTCCAGGCATGCGTCCAGCCTGCTTTGCCCGAATACAGCTTCGGACCGGAAGCTGTGGTACCCGGTAAACTCAGGAATAAGTGAGTTTTCCCAGGCAAGCCTGAGCATCCTGTTGGGCGTAAGAGTATTTACTCCGACCCAGAATCCGTCATGTCTGACCAGTTCAAGGGTGTAGGGCAGTTTTCTGCGGGGATTGTCAGACCTGGACAGAATAATATCCCGTCCGGGCCTCAGCAGCCCGAGCATGGATCCGGAATTGTTGGTGTGGGCGGATATGGCTTTGTTGCCCAGTCCGGCCCTGATGATAAAGCGTTTTTCCCTTTTTTCAAAGACCGCCTTTATGCTGTTTTCCGGTATTGGTATTGTCGGATTGTTCAAATTTGATTTTCCAGGACTTCAATATATTTGTTGAAATAGGTTGACTTTCTGTCATTGTTTTGACACCAGAAAGGTGAACCGTGTTTGTTCAACGTTCAAGGTTTGAAGTTCAACGTTCAAAGTTCAGGGCTTAACAGGGTGCCCCAAATCTCCCAATTGGCTTTGTCGCTACAAAAAGTTCAAAC
>JBKHCI010000074.1:0-7930 GCA_046541915.1 Desulfonatronovibrio sp.
ACAGTCATGGTAGACAAAGCCATGGCTTCTACTGTAGTGCGGAACATCCTGGCCAACGCGGTTAAATATACCAGGCGCAAGGGAAAGGTATGGGTTAACGCTGAAAAAGATGAGTCCATGATCAGGATTGCTGTAAAGGATGACGGCCTTGGAATGGACCAAGAGACTTTGTCCTGCCTCTTTGCCAAAGATAAGAAGCGTTCAGTAAAGGGTACTGAAGGAGAAAGAGGCACTGGCCTTGGTCTTTTGCTGTGCCGTGAATTTGTTGAAAAGCACGGCGGACAGATCTGGGCTGAAAGCAAGCCCGGCCAGGGATCCGTGTTTATGTTCACCCTGCCTGACGCGGGAGAAGAGAATGATGAATAGTTGCTGACAGGATTAAATGATGAAAAATATTGCAATAATCGGCGGCGGGCTGGCAGGGTGTGAGGCAGCCTGGCAGCTGGCCCGAAATAACGTACGTTCAACAATTTTTGAAATGAAGCCCCGCAAGTATTCTCCTGCCCATGAAAGTCCGGTGCTGGGTGAGCTGGTCTGCTCCAATTCTTTCCGTTCCCGGGAACTGTCAACCGGCATAGGAATTCTGCAAAGAGAGATGGTCCAGCTGGAAAGTCTGGTCATGCGGGCTGCTCTGAAAACAAGGGTTCCTGCAGGAAAGGCCCTGGCTGTGGATAGAACGCGTTTTGCCGCGTATCTGGATGACGCGCTGGAAAACAGTCCGCTTATCAAAGTCAAAAGAAGGGAGATAGCTGATCTGGATGATCCTGAGCTGTCCGGCTTTGACGCGGTGATTGTGGCTGCCGGCCCGCTGATGAGTACTCCCCTGGCTGAAAATCTGTCCCTGATAATAGGCGAACAGAGCCTTTATTTTTATGATGCCATCGCGCCTATTGTCAGCGCGGACTCCATTGATATGGATAAGGTGTTCTGGGGCTCCAGATACAGTCCTGGAGATGGTGATTATCTTAATTGTCCCATGAACCGGGAGGAGTATTTAAACTTTTACCAGGAGCTTATCAGGGCGGAAACCGTCCCGGCCAGAGAATTTGAAAAAGAGGTTCATTTTGAAGGATGCATGCCCATTGAGGCCATGGCTTCCCGCGGAGAAATGACCATGGCTTACGGTCCTCTCAAACCGGTTGGCCTGATAAATCCGCGAACCGGAAAAGAGTCTTTTGCAGTGGTTCAGCTCCGGGCCGAAAATCTGGAAAAAAGCGCTTTCAATCTGGTGGGGTTTCAGACCAGGCTTAAATATCCGGAACAAAAAAGGGTGTTTTCCCTGATACCCGGACTAAAGCAGGCTGATTTTCTGCGCCTTGGCAGCATGCACAGAAATACCTATGTGAACGCTCCCCTGGTCCTGAACCGGAATCTGGAGCTTAAATCCAGGCCCGGGGTTTTTCTGGCCGGACAGATTACCGGAGTGGAAGGTTATCTGGAATCAGCGGCTATGGGGCTGTGGCTGGGCATGAGCCTGGGCCGGCAGGTCCCGGGAGATAAGTATCCCCTGCCGCCGGGCGACACAGCCCTGGGCGCGCTTTTGAATCATCTGCAAAGACAGGATAAAAATTTTCAGCCCTCCAACGTGAATTTTGGATTGTTTCCGCCATTGAATGTCCGGGCTAAAAAAGCCAGACGCAGGGAGCTTCACGGTGAAAGAGCTGTTGAGAGTTTTGCCAGATGGTATGAAGAAGTTTTAAGTTTTAAGTATTAACCTGAATCCGTGAAAGCAGGTTCCGGAATTTGACAAAAGGGCCGCAAAAACTCGCTTCAAGGCGGTCTAAATCAAAATCAAGGCCTTGTCCGTGATGAGGTTTTGGTGGAAAATCTTGTTTATTTTTTGAATCAACTCAGATGGTTAAAGGATTTTGATTAAGTCCGCCTAAGTCGCTCAGACAGTTTGCGGCCCTTTTGTCAAACCCCGGAACTTGCATAATCAATAAGTTCGAAAATACCAATTTCACGGATTCAAGTATTAAGTGTTAAGAGCTGTAATACTCACCAAATATTTCCTGGTACAATGCTACCTGTCCGCGGTTTTCCAATGTACGCAGCCGGTTATTCCTCAATCCACTTCAGCCAGACCTTTCTTGAACGGGGGCCGTCAAATTCCGCGAAGAAGATTTTCTGCCAGGTGCCAAGCATTGGCCGTCCCTCTTCCACAATGACCAGAACTGACGGACCTGTAAGGCTGGTTTTGATATGGGCATCGCTGTTGCCTTCGGCGTGTCTGTAATCGCCTTTATAAGGGACCAGTTTCTCCAGGCTGACCAGGATGTCTCCGGCGACAGACGGATCAGCGCCTTCGTTGATGGTTATCCCCGCGGTGGTGTGCGGACAATAAATGTTCAGCAGGCCGCCTGTGAGATTGTTTTCGCTTAAGTATTGCTCTATTTCAGGGGTGATGTCCTTTAGTTCCTGTCTTTTTCCTGTCTTGACTGAAATGTAATCCATCTTATTGTCCTCCTTTAACCAAGTTTTATGCTATGAACAGTATTGAGATCCATTTTGATCCGGAGCTCGCGGAGTTTTTTCGCGCTGAACAAAGGGTGTTATATCCCCTTGATAGAAGAGCTTCTATCAAGGATATTGTTGAGGCTCAAGGAGTGCCTCACACCGAGGTCGGTGAAATACTGGCTGACGGTTGCCCGGTTAATTTTGAATATCTTCCATGTCCCGGCCGGAAAATATTTATCAGGGCGGTTCAGGCTCCGTTTGATGTTACCCGGCCCAGTCTGCTGCGTCCCCGCCCTTTTAAGAATATGCGTTTTGCAGTGGACGTCAACGTGGGAAAACTTGCTCCGTTCCTGCGTATGCTTGGTTATGACACTTTTTTTGATAATAAGCTGGCTGATGAACAGATTGCCGCTCTTGCCCTGGACCAGCAGAGAGTGGTCCTTTCCAGGGACCGGGGCCTGCTTAAAAGAAAGCGGATAGAGTACGGGCGACTGATCCGCGCTGATAAATCCCAGGATCAGTTCCAGGAAGTGGTCTGGTTTTTCGGGCTGAATTCCAGCAATATCTTTACAAGGTGTCTTTGTTGCAACACTGAGCTGGAAAGTGTGGAAAAAAAGCGGATTATTCACCGGCTGGAGCCCAAAACCAAAAAATATTTCAACAGATTTTCCATCTGTCCGAGGTGCGGGCGCATCTACTGGCCGGGCTCGCACTGGGAAAAAATGAATAAACTGGTGAAAAATACGGGCATGAACTGAATATTAGCTTGACAAAAGTTGACTATTGTTGATAGCAAAACCGTCTGTTTACAACGTAGGCGCGTAGCTCAGGGGGAGAGCATTTGCTTGACGTGCAAAGGGTCGGGAGTTCAAATCTCCCCGTGCCTACCATGTTTAAGGGAATCATCAGTCGGGGAGGCCCTTGCCTCCCTGACTTTTTTAGGGATATGATATCTGCCTGCCTGCCGAAGAAGAGTTGTCACCCGGCAAGGCCAGTTTTTTATATGACCGCAGACGCTCTGCCTGATGTTCAGAAGCAAAGTGAGTCTGCACAGTTTTCAGGAAAAAGTAATGGTTAAAGTTTCCGGTACACAGGAAGAAATTGAATCAGGTCCAGGGGCCACCTGCAGGGATGTGTTTTCCAGGGCTCTTTCCGGAAAGAAGTTCAAAGAAGTTGTGGCCTGCAAGTGCGACGGCCATCTTTATGATCTGGATTCGCCTGTAGGTGACGGCTGTGAAGAGCTGGAGCCTGTTTATCTTTCCAGTCCGGACGGGCTGAAAGTGCTAAGGCACAGTGCCGCGCACATAATGGCGGAAGCGGTCAAGACCATTTTTCCTTCGGCCAAGGTGACCATCGGGCCGGATATTGAAAACGGATATTATTACGATTTTGATTTTGAGCGTCCATTTACTCCTGAAGATCTTGAAAAGATTGAGTCGGTGATGTCCGAGAGTGTAGCCCGGAGTCAGCCTTTTGAGCGGCTTGTGGTATCCAGGGATGAAGCCAGGAAGATATTTCTGGACATGAATGAGAGATACAAGCTTGAAATCCTGGAAGACCTGGATGAAGACAGGGTTTCTCTGTACAGGCATGGAGATTTTGTTGATCTTTGCCGGGGGCCTCATCTGCCTCATACAGGTTATTTAAAGGCCTTCAAGCTGACTTCAGTGGCAGGGGCGTACTGGCGCGGCGATGAAAATCGTCCCATGCTTCAGCGGATATATGGAACCGCCTTTGCCTCTCCAAAGGATCTTAAGAAATATCTGGCTCAGCTGGAAGAAGCAAAGAAACGCGATCACCGAAAGCTGGGCGTTCAACTGGATCTGTTCAGTTTTTCAGAAGAAGCCGGCCCGGGCATGCCGATTTTTCATCCCAAAGGCGCGTTGATCAGGACCATTCTTGAAGATTTCGAGCGGAAAGAGCATTTAAGACGCGGCTATCAAATTGTCCAGGGACCTCAGATACTCAGGCGTGAGCTCTGGGAAAAATCCGGCCATTATGACAATTACCGCGAAAATATGTATTTTACCTCCATAGAGGATCAGTCCTACGGCATAAAGCCCATGAACTGCCTCTCCCATATGCTCATATACAAATCAAGGCTGCGCAGTTACCGGGATCTTCCCCAGAGATATTTTGAGCTGGGCCAGGTGCATCGTCATGAAAAGTCCGGTGTGCTGCATGGCCTTTTGCGGGTCAGGGAATTTACCCAGGATGACGCTCATATACTGTGCCGTCCTGATCAGCTGCAGGAAGAAATAGTATCCATAATTAAGTTTGTTCAGGATGTTATGGATCTGTTCGGCTTTGAATACGAAGTGGAAATCAGTACCAGGCCTGAAAAATCAATAGGCACAGATGCTGACTGGGACAGGGCTACCAATGCCCTTAGTCAGGCCCTGGATTCCCTGGATATGGAGTACAGTGTCAATGCAGGTGACGGAGCTTTTTACGGACCCAAGATAGACGTAAAATTAAAGGACGCGCTGAACAGAAAGTGGCAGTGTTCCACTATCCAATGCGATTTTACCCTCCCTGAAAGATTTGATCTTTATTATACAGGCGAGGACGGTCAGAGGCACCGGCCGGTAATGTTGCATAGAGTTATTCTGGGTGCTATTGAAAGATTTTTAGGCGTTTTGATAGAGCATTTTGCCGGCGCCTTTCCAGTGTGGCTGGCTCCGGTTCAGGCCAGAATAATGAATATTACCGATGTGCAGAAGGAATACGTGGAAAAATGCGCCAGTAAGCTTCGGGATAAAGGCATAAGGGTTGATATGGACCTGCGTAACGAAAAGCTTGGCTACAAAGTGCGCGAGGCTCAGATGGAGAAAATCCCTTTTGTCCTTGTTGCAGGAGAAAAGGAGATAGACAGTTCAAGTCTGAATGTCCGGATGCACGGGGGTAAAAACCTGGGAATGCAGACAATCCAGGAAGTGATTGAATTAATATATCGAGAAATGGATGAACCGTTCAAGCAGGGAGGAATGAGTTATAGATACCTCTACTAAAGCCCGTCGCAACAAGCAGATCAGGGCCAGAGAAGTACGCGTTATTGATGAACACGGCGAACAGCTGGGTGTTATGGAAACCGGTCAGGCTCTTTCCAGGGCCGAAAGCCAGGGTTTTGATCTGGTTGAGGTGGCACCAAATGCTGATCCGCCTGTGTGCAGGATCATGGATTTTGGGAAGTACCAGTTTCAGCAGCAGAAGAAAAAGCAGGAAGCCAAGAAAAAGCAGACCAAAGTCCAGATTAAGGAAATCAAGGTCAGGCCCAAGACCGATGATAATGACTTGAGCACTAAGGTTCGTCATATACGCCGATTTATAGAGGCTGGAGACCGGTGCAAAGTGACAGTGGCCTTCAGGGGCAGGGAAATGGCCCATAAAGACCGGGGGGCCGAGCTTCTGGGCCGGATTGTAGAGATGACTCAGGATGTTGCCAAGGTGGAACAGGAGCCCCGTTTTGAAGGGCGGACCATGCACCTTCTTCTCGCGCCTCTTGCACCAAAGAAAACCTGATTCGAAAGTTGTTGATAGAGATGGGTGAGAAAGGTCTGAGGTATATAATGTTTATTGCTCAGCCTGATCCAAATAAATTTTAAAGATTGTATATGCCAGGAGGATATAATGCCTAAGATCAAGACTAACAGGAGCGCGGCCAAGCGCTTCAAACTTACCGGCACAGGCAAAGTAAAGAGGCGCAAACAGAATCTGCGTCATATTCTGACCAAGAAAAGCGCCAAACGTAAAAGAAAACTGGGTAAATCCGCCCTTGTTGACAGTGCGAACATAAATGCGGTTAAACGCCTGTTGCCCAATTCTTTTTAAGTTTGGTCAAACATAATAAATAGTTAATAATTCACTATTCCGGGAGGGAGATTAAATGCGGGTCAAAAGAGGAAAAGCCGCACATAAGCGGCATAAAAAATATTTGAAGATGGCCAAAGGCTACCGTGGAGGCAGAAGCAAGCTTTACCGTACCGCGCGTGAAGCCGTGGAAAGAGGTTTGTGTTATGCTTACCGGGACCGGAGACAGAAAAAAAGAGAATTCCGCAAGCTGTGGATTATCAGAATCAACGCGGCAGCAAGAGAGTACGGCCTTTCCTACAGCAGGTTTATAAATGGTTTGACCCGGGCCGGGGTTGATCTGAACCGCAAGGTACTGGCTGACATGGCTGTAAATGAAAAGGCCGCTTTTGCCAGGCTGGCGGAGATGGTAAAGACCGGAGCAAACTAATGAGTTCGTCTGCCGGGGTCAGCAATAGTTTGAAGAGCCTGATTCAGGAGTTCGCGCAAGTCCTGGATCAGGCTTCTTCATTACAGGATATAGAGGATTCCCGCATTGATTTTCTGGGCAGAAAAGGAAGGCTGGCCCGGATCATGTCTCAGCTTCCCGAGCTTTCAAAGGAAGACAGACCAGTTGCCGGGCGCCTTGCCAATGAAGTCAAACAAGCCCTGAACACCATGCTGGCTGAAAAGACAGTTGAGATGGAACGCAGCCGGCAGCAGGAGGATCTTGCATCATTTGATCCTTCCATGCCCGGCAGAACACCTGATATTGGCACGCTCCATCCAGTGACCAGGGTTATCAATGACATCTGCCGTATTTTTACCAGGCTTGGTTTTGATATAGTTACCGGCCCTGAAGTGGAAACAGATTTTTATAATTTTGAGGCCTTAAACCTTCCCCCCGGCCATCCTGCCAGGGACATGCAGGACACCCTGTATATCAGCGAATCCGTAGTCCTTAGAACCCATACTTCCCCTTTGCAGGTCCGGACCATGCTGAAGCGCCGTCCTCCGGTTGCCGCCATAGCCCCTGGAAAGGTTTACCGCCGTGATTCAGACCTTACTCATACGCCCATGTTTCATCAGATTGAGGGTTTTCTGGTTGATACTCAGGTCAATATGGCTGATCTGCGCGGCACTCTTACCGCGTTTGCTCAGGAAATATTTGATCCTGATGTCAAGGTCAGATTCAGACCGAGTTTTTTTCCTTTTACCGAACCCAGTGCTGAAGTCGATATCAGCTGTGTCATGTGCCGGGGTACGGGCAAGTCCATTGACGGCGGACCCTGCAGGGTGTGCAAGGAAACAGGCTGGGTGGAGATCCTTGGCTGCGGAATGATCGATCCGGCAGTGTTTGAAAAGGTGGGCTATGATCCGGAAAAGAATACAGGTTTTGCCTTTGGCCTGGGAGTGGAAAGAGTGGCCATGCTCAAATACGGAATAGGCGATTTAAGGATGTTTTTTGAAAATGACCTGAAATTCCTCAATCAGTTTGCGTGAGATGGCAATATCTTGCTGGTTTTTTTCCTGCTTCCTGAAAATCAAATTTGAACCCAAGGAACGTATAAATGCTTCTCAGTCTGTCCTGGCTTAAAGAATTCACCCCTTACGAGGGGTCTGTTGAAGAACTTGCCCACAGGCTGACCATGGTCGGTCTGGAGGTGGAAGAAATAAGGCGTCC
>JBKHCI010000013.1:0-28318 GCA_046541915.1 Desulfonatronovibrio sp.
TACAAGACAAATATTGTCTTGACACCGGCTTAATACCCTTCCTATTCTGGCCCGGCTCAAAAAATTGAGCCGGGCTTTTTTTTACAGCCCGCTTTATTAATACTTTTTACAATCCTGGAGAATAACCAGCACAATGTCTTCAACCAGAACAATCATTCTTTTGCTCTGTCTGTTCGTAATATTTGCCTGCGCCGAAAAAAAAACCATCCCTGAACCACCTCCTTCAGAGCCATCTCTCATGGAACAGGCCGCAGACTACTGGAATAAAAAGGACTACTCTGCAAGCCAGGATTTATACCGTAAACTTGCCAGTCAGCCTGATCTCACACAGAGACAGGAACTGATTATCTGGCAGCGCCTGGCTGTAAGCGCTTTTAAAAATGGAGATTATGAATCAGCCCTTCCTGCCCTTGAAAAATGGGCCGAGCTTGATCGCCGGGCGAAACAGTCCTGGGAATGGCATGAAATGTTTTCTGTCTCCCTTAAAAAAACTGTGGGCCGGAATATTTACAGCAGATACCTGAATGATCTTCTTCAGGACCTGCAGGCCCCGTATGAACTCAGGAAAAACGCCGCCCTGGCCCTGGCCGGATTTCATTTTGAAGAAGGCAGGTATCCTGAATCCATGTCCATCCTGGAAAATATTTATGCCCGCGCTGACAGCACCGGGCGTAAAAAAGAGCTGGAACAGGAGTTAAGTACGTATCTGGAACAGTTTACCACGGATGAACTCATGTCAGCCCGGGCTTTCCTGGACCAGGAAAAAACACACTACTTTCCCTGGAACGTTTTTTTATGGTCCCTGTATTCCAGACAATTGAAAAATGACCCGTCCAGATGGGAATCCCTGGGTCCTTTGCTGGACACTTTGAGCCGCCAGGGTAAATTCGCTGACCAGGAACCTTATGCCAGACAGTTTGAAATCTGGCTTGAAGAATTTGGCCGGCCTGTCCGGGAAATTGCCATGCTTTTGCCTCTAAGCGGTCAATTTTCCTCTTCAGCCTGGAAAATTCTTCGCGGTGCCGAGGTGGCCCACTGGGAAATGCTGCAGGACAAATCCCGGATCAAAATAAGAATCATCAACACCAATCATGAAAGATGGCTGGAAAAGCTCCAGGCAATGGACTCAGTTTCCATAGTGGGAGGTCCTCTGTCAGGAAATACATGGAAAGAAATCACCGAATCAGGGCTGAACAGGGAAAAGATTTTCTTTACCTTCCTGCCGTCCATTGATGATGAAGGAAGCAAAGGATGGAGATTTTTCGCCAGTCCCGAAGATCAGGTCAGGGTCATGATAGACAAGGCCGTCTTTGATCTCGGTTTTACCGACTTTGCCATATTTTACCCGGAAGATGACTTTGGCCGTGCTTATGCCCAGGTTTTCTGGAAAGAAGCCGTAAAAAAAGGCGCCCGTATCAGCGGACTGCAGAGTTATCCCCGAAATGAGCCTGAACGCTGGAATAATATTGTAGCCTCTTTCCTTGATATTACAGATACAGGCCAAAGCCACAAAAACATTTCCCCTGAATTCCAGGCGGTTTTTATTCCTGACAGCCTTTCCAAGGCAAAAGGACTGCTCCCCCAGTTCTTTTATTTTGACCAGAATCAGCTGGTCTTTATGGGCCCCATGCTCTGGTCCCAGGCGTTCTCTCCAGACAGCCTTGAACAGCAGTACTTTTCACTGTCCATGACAACTGGGGCGTGGCTGGCTGAGGACATGCCTGAAGGTGCTGACAGGCTTCAATCCGGGATGAACAAAACTTTTCAGAGTCAGCCTGATTTATGGGCGGCTTTGGGATATGATTTCATCAGATTTATTGAAAACCTGAACAATCTCCCTTCTCCTGAACAAAATGAAGAAATAAATAAGCAACTGGCTGCCATCAACTTTCAGGGCTGGAGCATGGCACCTGTTTCCTGGGACAAGCAGGGCAGGGCTTCCCAGGACCTTTATGTGCTGCAGATAAATAAAGACAAACTGTCCCGGGCGGATATGAATTATTACAACTCACTGATCCAGATCAGAAAGGCCCGGAAACATCAGTGGATGGAGAAGCTCAGGGAAAAAGAATAAGCACGCATACTGAAACCCGGAACATCCTGGAATAAAAAATATTTTTCAAAAAAACCACCCGAAAACAATAAGTATGGAGGCAAGAAACCTTGGAAATAACAAAAGAACAGGTAATCAGGATCGCGGACCTGGCCCGGCTGGATCTCAAAGAAGAAAAGGTTGAAAAATTTGCCCAGCAGTTCAACGAAATAATCGGCTATATGGATAAGATGAATTCCCTGGATACCAGCGGAGTGACACCACTCTATTCTCCTTCAGACAATATCTCGGTCTTGCGTCAGGACGTGGCTGAAAATAAGTATGAGCGTCGAGACGTCCTTGCCAACGCGCCTTTGCAGGACGGAAAATATTTTATTGTTCCCAAAATTTTATAATAATCAGGATTTATTCATGAAAACTCCAGCAGAAAAATCATTGCTCCACATCAGGGACTCTCTTCAGGCAGGCCGGATCCGGGTCCAGGAGGTGGTTGAGTCCTGCTTTGACCGCATTACCTCCACTGAACCAAAAATCAATGCCCTGTTGTTCACTGACAAAGAAACCAGCCTGACCAAGGCTCTGGAAATGGACAAGGCCGGCCCGGATCCAGACCAGCCGTTATGGGGAATACCCATAACCATAAAAGACGTGATCTGCACCAAAGGACTGCCCACCACCTGCGGCTCCAGAATCCTGGAAAATTACCGTCCTTATTATGAAGCAACCCTGGTGGAAAAACTAAAAAAAGCAGGGGCTATCATTGTGGGCAAAAACAACATGGATGAATTCGCCATGGGTTCTTCCAATGAAAATTCAGCCTATAAAACCACCAGGAATCCGTGGAATCTTGGCCATGTACCAGGAGGGTCCAGCGGAGGCTCAGCAGCTGGTGTTGCATCCTGTCAATGCTTTGCCTCCATAGGAACCGACACCGGGGGTTCCATCAGACAGCCTGCCTCATTCTGCGGAACAGTGGGGCTCAAACCTACTTATGGCCGGGTATCAAGGTTTGGCCTGGTGGCTTTTGGCTCTTCCCTGGACCAGGCCGGTCCCATCACCAGAACCGTGGCTGACAGTGCTTTAATAATGAATATTATTTCCGGGCATGACCCCAGAGACTCCACTTCATCTTCCGGTCCGGTTCCGGATTTTCTGGAAGCCATAGGAAGACGCAGGGATCTTAAGGACCTGCGCATCGGCCTGCCAAGACAGTACTGGGAAGAAGGAATAAGTCCGGAGACCCTGGAGTGCTGCCAAAACGCGGTAACAGCTGCCAGGAACGCCGGCGCAAAAATAGTGGATGTGGAAATGCCCCACGCTGAATTCGGAATTGCAGCCTACTATATCATTGCCATGGCCGAAGCATCTTCCAATCTGGCCAGATACGACGGAGTCAGGTATGGTTTTCGGGATAAATCCTGCACCGACCTTCTGGAAATGTACCGTAAAACAAGATCCAAAGCCCTTGGCGAAGAAGTACAGAGAAGGATAATGATAGGCACCTACGTCCTTTCAGCGGGTTATTACGACGCCTACTATAAAAAGGCCGCTCAGATAAGAAGGCTGCTCCAGCAGGATTATCTCAGGGCCTTTGAATCCTGTGATCTGATCATGGCCCCGGTTACGCCTTCAACAGCCTTTAAGATCGGCGAAAACATAGATGACCCTCTGCAAATGTATCTTACTGATATTTTTACCACATCTCTTAATCTGGCCGGTTTGCCCGGCTTGTCAATTCCTGCCGGTCTGGGCAAAGATTCCGGTCTGCCTGTGGGCATTCAGCTCATTGCCCCGGCCTTTAAGGAAGAGCTTATTTTGCAGGCTGGACACATCCTGGAAGCAAGCTTGCCGAAACTTGGTACACCTGCCGGACTGACCAGTGTCCTGGACCAATGAAAATCGCCGTGGCTCTAAGCGGGGGAGCGGACAGCCTGGCCTCTCTGCTTTTTCTTAAAGACCGGGGGTATGACCTTTTTCCCTTTCATGCCAGGCTTGTTGCGGGCAATGATCAGCAAAAACAGACTGAAGAGCAGCTAAGTCTCATTTGTCAGAATCTTGGGCTGTCTCTCTATGTAATGGACCTGACCGCGGATTTTGAACAGAAAATCATCAACCCTTTTATAAACTCCTACCTGAATGGTCTGACTCCCAACCCCTGCGCTCTTTGCAACAGACAAATCAAGTTTGGCCTCATAATTGACCGGTTAAAGGATCTGGGCGTGCCCTGCATGGCTACCGGTCATTATGCGCGGATAAGCCGGGAAAGGGAAAGTTTGTCTCTGTGGCGCGCCAAAGATAAAACAAAGGATCAAAGCTATTTTCTATCCATGGTTCCCATAAATATATTTAAGGAGGTTGTCTTTCCCCTGCATGAGACAAGCAAAGCTCTGGCTCTTGATTTTCTTAAACAAAACAATATCAGCCCGCCGGTAAAGAAAGAAAGCAATGAAGTATGTTTTATCCGGAGTGATTACCGTGATTTTATCTCTTCCAGAGTTTCAAAGAGCCTCCCGGGTCATCCAGGTCCGGTAACAGACAGAAGCGGTGCTGTACTTGGCAGGCATCAGGGCCTCTGGCGTTATACCCAGGGACAGAGAAGAGGACTGGGCATAGCTCATCATCACCCTTTATATGTACTGGGAAAAGACCATAAAACCAATACCCTGATAGTTGGCGGTCAGGAAGAACTTTTGACCGGATCCTGTCTGGCTGGTCAACTCAATCTGCACGCAGACCCCGACTTCTGGCCGGAAAAGGTTTTCGTGCAGACAAGGTACCGTCAGAACGCGGGCCAGGCCACCGTACAGATTCACAGCAGCCAGATGTTGATATCCTTTTCCCGGCCCCGGGACATACCTGCCCCCGGACAGGTGGCAGCAGTATATTCCGGACAGGGACAGGTCCTGGGTGCTGGAATCATAGAAAACGCAGAATACGAATCAGCCTGTCTGTAAACTTTAACAACTTTTACTAAATGAAATTTCACATAATCACCCTGGGCTGCAAGATCAATCAGTATGAATCTCAAGCCATTGCAGAGTCTTTATCAGCCAGAGGCTTCACATATATATCTTCCCCTGAACAGGCCGGAACAATAATCATCAACAGCTGCGCTGTAACTTCCAGGGCGGTTCGGGATCTGAAAAAAATATGCCGGAAAACAGGCCGTGCCAACCCCCGGGCCAGGATCATTATAACAGGCTGTGCAGCCCAGGTACTGGAAAATGAACTCTCCCTGCTTAAAGAAGTGAACAAAGTCATACCTCAACAGGAAAAACGGGCATTACTGACCGGACTGGACCCATTGGCTGAAGACGCGCTGGACAGCCCTGATTTTTTTATCTCTGATTATTTCCGGTCCAGAGCAGTGATCAAGGTTCAGGACGGATGCACTCACAGATGCACATACTGTATAGTGCCTCTGACCCGGGGAAAATCAGTAAGCAGACCACCTGAAATAATTCTGGAAGAAATAACCAGACTTTTAACCAGGGGATTCAACGAGATCACCCTGGGAGGGATCAACCTCCGGCTGTATGGTCGAGATCTCAATCCGGGCATGGACTTCTGGGACCTGATAAAGTTTCTGCAGACCAATATACCATTTGAATCGCGCCCAGGGCTCAGAATCCGGCTGAGCTCCCTGGAACCTTCAGAGCTTAATGACAAGGCCCTGGAAACCATTGCTGCCTCCAGCATGCTCTGCCCCCATCTGCACATCTCCCTGCAAAGCGGCAGCCCTGCTGTCCTTGAAAAAATGAACAGAAGCCATTACAATCCCCTGGACTTGATGGATTTTTCCCGCAAATTGAAACATATCTGGCCGGTTTTTGCCATGGGAGCGGATATTCTGGCAGGCTTTCCCGGGGAAACAGAAGAAAATTTCCAGAAGACCACTGAGCTTGTACAGAATCTCCCCCTGAGTTATGCTCATGTCTTTCCTTATTCTCCCAGACCGGATACCCCGGCGGCTTCTTTTGCGGATCAGGTCAAGGACCAAGAGAAAAAATCCAGGACCAGAAAACTAAGCGCCCTGATTCAAAGGAAAAAGCAATTTTTTTTACACCGCCTGAGCAACCTGGAAAGGCTGAATCTGGTCATGGAAAATGAAACCAAAGGCATGTCGGAATATTATGTGGAATGCGTTCTCAACCAGCCCGTTTCCGCCCGGTCCAAACAGCTGATCCAGGCAAAACCGCTGTATGTGCGGGATAACAAACTGATTGTTGAACCAGTTCAGACTGTTAAAAAACAAACCGGAATGTTATGAGTATTCCTTCGATTCCCAGACCAGGCAAACTTTTTCTGTCTATATTAAGTTCCAGGTGGGAGCTCTTCTGGCCGGATCTGCTGGATATCCTGGAGCAAAAATTCGGGAAAACCGACTATCTCACTGATCAAATTCCTTTTACTGAAACCAGTTATTATGACCGGGAACTGGGCACTCCTGTTTCCAGAAGACTGCTGACCTTCAACCCTCTTGTGGAACTGGACAGGCTGGCAGACGTCAAACTGATCACCAACGGTCTGGAAGAAAGCTTTAAAAAAGACAGTAATAGAATCTTCAATCTTGACCCGGGCCTGATAACCCTGGAGCGGCTGGTCCTGGCCACGGGCAAAAACTTTACTCACCGCATTTACCTGGGCAGGGGAATCTGGGCTGACCTGACCCTGATTTTTTGCCGGGGGGACTGGCAGGATCTGGACTGGACCTTTCCGGATTATTCTTCTGAAAAAATTAAAACGCATTTAAGAACCATCAGAAGCAGATATCATGAACAGATAACTGCGAAACATTCTGACAAACCCTTACAGGACAACATCTTATGACCAGAAGCATGACCGGGTACGGGTCAGACACCTTGCATACAGACTCCTGGACTCTGTCCTGGGAAATAAAAAGCGTCAACAGCCGGCATCTTGATATCAAATGGAGAATACCGCACACCCTTTACTTCTTGCAGGGAAAATGGGAAAAAATAATCAGAACCCAGGCCGCACGCGGACGTCTGGACATCAGCTTGAGCATCAAGGTCCTGGATCCGGACATCCTGGATATCGGTTTTGATCAGACTATGGCCCAGGCCATGCTCTCTCAACTGGAACAGTTTGCCCAGAAAGCTGGTCATGATTTTACTCCGGATCTCAACCTGTTTTTAAAACAGCCTTCACTCTGGCAGGAAGGTAAGTCAGCAATAACTCCCGACATGGACCATGACCTGGAAATATCCCTGAAAAAGGCCCTGAAATACTGGAATGAGTCCAGGGAAAAAGAAGGAGATATCCTGCGCCTTGATGTATCTCAACGGTTAAAAAATCTTAAGACCATGGCCGAAGAACTGGAGGATATGGTCCGGGAAAATACCCTGCACAGATTCAATGAACTGAAGCAGAGACTGAAAAGAATCCTGGATGAAATCTCTGTGGAAATGGACGAAAACAGGTTAATGCAGGAACTCACCATAATGGCCGACCGCCTTGATGTATCCGAGGAAATAACCAGACTTAATGCTCATCTCCAGTCAATGAACGATTTACTTGCCGGGCAAAAAGAAGTTGGGCGAAAGCTTGATTTCATTCTCCAGGAGACTTTCAGGGAAATCAATACCTGCGCGAATAAATGTCAGAATACCGATATGAGCCGTATTGCCGTGGACTTTAAGGCTGAACTGGAAAAATGCCGGGAACAGGCCCAGAACCTGGAGTAGAGCAAAAACATGAGCACGGGCAAACTCAAAATTCTAAATATCGGCTTTGGAAACTCAGTGGTGAGTTCCCGGGTAATAGCCATTGTAAACCCCGGCTCATCCCCCATGCGCAGATTGCGTGAAGACGCCAGGACCGGCAACCGGCTTATCGACGCCACCCAGGGCAGGAAAACCCGCTCTTTGATTATCACGGATTCCAATCATGTAATACTGTCAGCAATCCAGGCCGAGACCATGGTCAACCGGCTGGAAAACCTGGAGGCCAGAAGCGATGACTAAAGGAATTTTACTGACCATAAGCGCGCCCTCAGGCACCGGCAAAAGCACCCTGATAAAAATGCTTACCCGGGAATACCCGGAATTCGGATTTTCCATTTCTTATACCACCAGAGCTCCCAGGCCCGGAGAAAAAAATGGAAAGGATTACTTTTTTATTGACGCACAGGAATTTACCTCCTTAATTAAACAGAATTTTTTCGCGGAATGGGCAAAGGTCCATGGAAACTACTACGGCACTCCCAGAAAACAGGTTCTACAGGCAATAAACTCCGGACAAAGCCTTATTTTTGATATTGACGTTCAGGGAGCCTCCCAGCTTAAAAAAAACCTGAATACCGGACTCTTCGTGTTTATATTTCCTCCTTCTCTTAAGATCCTGGAAAACCGCCTGCGGCAAAGAGGATCTGAAGACGCGGAAACCATCAGACAAAGAATCAGCAACGCGGCTCAAGAAATCAGACAAAGCAATCTGTTTGATTTCTGGATAATCAATGACGACCTGGATACAGCCTGCAATGAACTCAAAGCCCTTATCAGGGCGGAAAAACTCCGGCCCTGTTATGAGCCGGACCTGCCCCAGAAAATTATTAATACAGGAGACCAGCTACATTGACCGACATTATTATTGCCCTTGATTTCAGCGATCCTGAAGAAGCCCTGAATCTGGCCCGGACCCTGAAAAAGGAAACCGCGTGGGTCAAAGTAGGCCTGGAGCTGTTTGCCAGGTCTGGTCCGGAAATGGTCACCAGGTTAAAAGCAATGGATCTGAGCGTCTTTCTGGACCTTAAACTCATGGACATCCCCAACACTGTTTCCGGCTCGGTATCCGGATGCGTGGCTGCCGGAGCAGATATGATAACCCTGCACACCCTGGGCGGCAAAAAGATGATTCAGGCCGCGCTTGCTGCCAGAGACCGGGCCGGCAGGCAGAACAACAAACCAAAGCTTGTAGGGGTCACTCTTTTAACCAGTATGGATAAAGAAGATCTGCCCTGGTCCGACAGCAGGACCACCGGTGAAATCGTACTGGATCTGGCCGGCAAAGCCATGAAATGGGGCCTTGACGGATGCGTTTGCTCCGGCCTGGAAGCCAGGATGATCAGGGAAAACACTGCTGATGATTTCTGCCTGATCACTCCGGGCATACGAATGGAAACATCAGGAGATGATCAGAAAAGAATTGTCACTCCTGACCAGGCCAGCAAAGCCGGGGCTGATTTCCTGGTTATCGGCCGTCCGGTTACCAGAAGCCCTGATCCGGTTCAGAGTTTGCGTGACATCAGAAACCTTTTGGCTTAATATGGATTACAGAAAAAAAGGAGAAGGGTGTGTCAGAGCAGAAAAACAAAATGATTGAAGAACTGGAAGACGAAAAATCCAGAATTCAGGGCGTTTTTTCAACACAAAGCCTTGCCAAGGTAGGCACAGGCGCCACTCAGAAAAAAACTATCCAGAAGACATACTGGTTTGTCAAAGAAATTGATGATGATCAGGTGGAAATACAACCTCTTAATGTCAACTATGTTCCCTCGGGTCCCAAAAAAATAATTTCCAAGGATGAAATTCTGGATAAGTTTTCACCGGAACCTGAATTTTACACATATACAGTGTTTCCCAAGATGCGTGAAATCAATAAAACCATTGCCCGGGCAGACAGACACCGGAAAAAGGGAGAGTCCTACAGCGCGGAATACGAGTACGGCAACGCCCTGAAAGTTGATGAAGAAAATATCCGGGCCAATTTCGGCCTTGGGCTTACTTATCTGGAAAGAGGCGACAAAGAAAAAGCAAGCAACATCTTTGAACGTCTGGTCAAGCTTGACGCGGCATTTGAAGAAGAACACAAGCATTTATTCAATGAATTCGGCATCAACCTGCGCAAACAGAAAATGTATGATCAGGCCCTTGAATACTATACCCGGGGGCTTGATCTGGTCCAGAATGACGAGAATCTGCACTATAATGTTGCCAGGGCCTATTTTGCCTTTAATAACCATGAAAAATGTTTTGAGCATCTCAAACAGGCCCTGCAGATAAATCCGGAATTTGAAGAAGCCAGAAAATTTGTCCAGTATCTTAAGAAAAAAGAACTGCTCCCCAAATCCGCGGGAAAAGCTCAGAAATCCTCAGATGAAAAATAATTCCCGGACCTTTTGATAACCACAACAGCTATTAATATGAATCATAAACTGGCCGAAGAATTCCTGCTCCAACTTTCTGAAGCTGAAAACGAACTGCCGGTATCACCTGAACTGCTGGGCGATCTCTTTGGGCAGACATCCGAGGAATGCTGCGTCAGCCTGGATGAAGCCGCCCTAACCATATCAAAGGATCAGGGTTTAACTTCCAGGATTCTGGCCAGGGCCAATTCAGCCTATTACGGTGTACAGGGAAAGATTTCCTCCATTTCCAGGGCTGTAAATCTTCTTGGTCTGGCAGAACTTCGCAAAATCCTGCTTTTTGTAGCCGCATCCTCCCTGGGTAAAAAAACCAGAACAGATATTTTTGACCTCAGACAATACTGGGATCATCAATGTTTTGTAGCTGTATTAGCCGCGGAACTGGGCAGTCTATGCGGACGCCGGGATTCCCAGGATCTTTTTATTTCCGGAATCCTCCATGATATGGGCAAGCTCATGACAGCTTTATACCAGCCTCTGGCCTGGACCCGGATATTAGAAACAGCGTCACGCAAAGGGCTCAGCCATTTCCAGGCCGAGCATGAATTCTGGGGCATTGATCACGCTATGGCCGGGGCAATGACCCTGCGCCGCTGGAATCTTCCCGAGGCTATCACCGAGCCCATAAACGCCCATCACAGCCCTCAAAGCATTGAAGATACTTATAAAAATCAGGCCATAATCCTGAACCTGGCCAACAGCATCAGCCACAATATAAACAACGATCTTTTCCAGGCAGAGACATTACCCTTTGATCAGATCGGGCTTAACGCGGAACAGGCCATGCACACAGCCAGGCAGGTATCATCAGATCCCAGCCTGCCTGAACTGAGAAGCCTCTTCACAACCTGAGCCATGGATTTCATCTCTGACAGCAGATCAGACCAGATCTGGCCTGTCCGGTTTATTCCGCCGATCTATTCCTGAAATGCCCGCAAACACAAAAGATACACTGAAAATGAATAACCTGTACAAACCGCAAAATATATCATGGCGGATAAAAGAAAACTGTGCGCCTGCAGGTGAGATTGAATCCCTGTCCGCGAGGCTTGACATCTCTCCCGCCCTATGTCTGCTTTTATATCAACGGGGAATGACCACCTATGAGGATATGCATTTTTTTCTCAGCCCGGGCCTTCGCTATATCAAACCTCTGGAAGACTGGGACGGGCTGGGCAAAGCCGCGTCCATCATTGCTGAATCAATAATTAAAAAAGAAAAAATCGCGGTCTGGGGCGACTACGATGTAGACGGCATAACCTCTGTGGCCCTGATCAAAGATTTTTTCAATAAAAAAGGACTTGATGTCCTGCCCATCCTGCCTGACCGTATCAGGGACGGGTATGGTCTTAACTCTCAGGAAATTGAAACCCTGGCCAGGGAAGGAGTAAAAACCCTGATTACCGTGGACTGCGGCATTTCCAATCTGCAGGAAATAACCAGGGCCAGGGAACTGGGCTTAAAAGTCGTTCTAACTGATCATCATCGCCCAGGCCCCGACCTGCCACCGGCTCACGCAATCATCAATCCCAAGGTCTGTTCATGCCCCCATCCTGAATTATCCGGCGTTGGCACGGCGTTTTTTCTCATGGCCGCCCTGAACAAGATTCTGCCCGGAGAAGAACTGGATATCCGTGATTTTCTTGATCTGGTCGCCCTGGGAACTATCGCGGATCTGGTGGAGCTGGACCGGACCAACAGGATACTGGTTAAAAACGGTCTTTTGCTTCTTAACCAGGCTGACCGGCCAGGGATCCGGGCCCTTAAAGAGGCAAGCGGGATAAACGCCGCGGCAGACATTGGCGCTGGCGAAGTTGGTTTTTCTCTGGCCCCCAGAATAAACGCGTCCGGCAGGCTTGATGATCCTGCCATAGCAATGGAACTTCTGCTTACTTCTGATTATGGACTCGCTCAGAAACTGGCCCAGAGACTTAATAAACTCAATGACCAGCGCAAAAAGACAGAAGAACAGATCCTGGAGCAGGCCAGGCAGATGGCCCTGGGAATGCTCGAAAATCATGGGCTGGTGCTTTATAATCCTGAATGGCATCCAGGCGTCATCGGCATTGTAGCTTCCAGAATAGTTGATGAATTTCATCGTCCCTGTTTTGTCCTGACCATGGAGAACAACACAATAAAAGGCTCAGGACGAAGCATAAAAGGTTTTGATCTCTACCAGGGGTTATGCTCCCTGGACTCGGTTCTCAAAAAATTCGGTGGGCACAGCCTGGCTGCGGGCCTGTCCTTAGAACCGGACAAACTTGAAGAATTCAGAAAAGGCTTCGACCGGCAGGTGGTTCAAACCCTGGGAGCTGAAATCTCTGCCCGGGAAATTGTACTGGATGCCAGGCTGGAATTTAAGGAGCTTACACCGGAATTTATTGCTGAACTTGAACTGCTCCAGCCTCTGGGCCCCGGCAACCCCCGGCCGGTCTTTCTCTCACCTGAACTTCAGGTCCTGGATCAGACCCTGTTCGGCAAGGACAAACATGTCAGATTCCATCTCAAGGATGAGTCTTCAGGTATCTGCCTGCGGGCCCAGTTCTGGAGAAAGGGAGAAACCTGGGGGCAAAGATCCATCAAAGGCAGGAAAGTGGTTCTGGCCTACACCCCGGCAATCAATACTTACCGGGGGATAACCAGCATCCGCCTGAATATAAGGGAAATTCTTTCCGTAACCTGAATCTCGGTCAAAGGAGGTTATTTTGAAAAAAACAGTCAGTATCTTCTTCCTTTTTACTTTGCTGTTTTCTGGAATTCAGGTCCATGCCGGGCCAGCCGGTTCTTCCCGGGCCAGTATCAAAGCAGAGTATGAACACAGCTTCAGTGCCAGGATAAGCGGAACCAGTGCCAGAATATCATCTGATAAATACCAGATTACCGGCAAATATTCCTGCTTTACTTTGCATTATGATTACCAGAATTATTCATGGGATAATGCAGAAGATACAGCCTTTGGAGCTGACGGTAAAAACCCCTGGACAGACCTGCACAATATCTCATTGGGCGCGCGGAAAAATTTTTTTCTGAGTAAGAGATGGATGCTCAACCTGAGTGGCAGAGTGGGCGGTTCCTTTGAAAAGGAAGTGTCTGACTCCTTCTGGGGGCGGGCTGATTTCTCGTTTATCAGAAATTTTGACAATGGCTGGTCCGCCGGACTTGGCCTGGCCGGTTTTTATCATCCGGTAAGGGGCACAGTTTTGCCTGTAGTAATGCTCAGCTATACTCCTGCAAGCAGGCAAGGTTTTTCAGGCCGGCTGGGTTTCCCGGAAACAAGCCTTACTTATAACTTTCAGGACAACCTGGCAGCTAAGGCATACCTGGGGTACACTGCAAGAATATACCGCCTGAAAAACAACAGTTCTGTACACCCTAAGGGCTATTTCAGTGATCAGGCCTTCAAGCTCGGGCTGGACCTGGAAATACAGCCCATCCGGAATTTATCCCTCAGCTTTGGTCCATATTATTTGATTGAAAGAGAACTCAAAACCTTCAACAGTAATTATAAAGACAAGCATAAAGAAGAGGTAAAAAATACCCCGGGAATCAAGCTGGACATCTCCTGGAATTTTTAGCCCTAAACAATAGAGAAAACAGAAAAATTTTCATTCTTGCCGCTGTTCTGGTAATTGGAATAGCTGTTCAGAAACAATATTTTCCAAAATAAGCACTAAAAAATAAGACTTATGACTCCTTGCCAACAATAATCCGCCATGCTAGTAAGACTACTAAAATTTAAAAAGGGACAATGCCCCATTCCATGCGCATCTGATCAGATTCATTCAATGTCATTTCGCAATTAATTAGATTATTCGGTAATTATCTTATGAATATTATCAAAGACTGGTTCCAGAGACAGTTTAACAACCCCCAGGTAGTCATTTTAAGCGTTCTACTGCTCTTTGGCTTCATAGTGATCTATTTCCTGGGTAAAATGCTTGTCCCCCTGTTTTTTGGACTGATTATCGCTTACCTTCTTGAGGGAATTGTGAAGCAGTTTACCAAAAGAGGAGTGCCCAGAATCCTGGCAGTAATCATTTCCTTTCTGTTTTTCATGCTGCTTCTGTTTTTCAGTCTTTTCTGGCTGGTTCCTCTTCTCACCGGACAGTTGACCCAGCTGGTGGGCCAACTGCCCGGCATGATCAGCGAAACCCAGAATATTCTGCTGCGCCTGCCTGAAGAGTACCCGAATTTTATTTCCCAGGAACAGGTGGGAGAAATCTTTTCCGCAATAAGGGGCGAGGTGGGCAAGCTGGCTCAGAATATCCTGAGCATTTCCGCGGCTTCAGTCATGGGACTGATCACCCTGCTGGTATATCTGGTCATCGTGCCTCTTCTGGTGTTCTTTTTCCTTAAAGACAAGAACAAAATCCTGAACTGGTTTGCGGGATTTCTCCCCCAAGACCGCTCTCTGGCTGTCCAGGTCTGGGAAGACGTAAACTATCAGATCGGCAATTATATCCGGGGGAAAACCTGGGAGATCGCTATTGTCTGGGGGGGCACATTTATAGTGTTCACCCTTTTCAAACTGCAATACGCCGTGCTGCTGGGAGCCATGGTGGGCTTTTCAGTTCTCATCCCTTATGTGGGCGCTGCCGTAGCAACCATTCCCATCGCCCTTGTTGCTTATTTCCAGTGGGGTTTTGGTCCGGAGTTCATCTGGATTCTGGTCGCCTACGCCATCATCCAGACCCTTGACGGTAATGTGCTGGCTCCTTTGCTGTTGGCTGAAGTAGTAGACATTCACCCTGTGGGAGTAATCACTTCCATACTGGTCTTTGGAGGTTTGTGGGGATTCTGGGGCATATTCTTTGCCATTCCCCTGGCCACTCTGATTCAGGCCATACTCAAGGCCTGGCCCACTCAAAGCGATCTCCAATCACCGCGTTCCAGGGGAGAACCAGACCCTGAACCCGTGGAGTAGGCTCCGGCATTCAGCCGGGCAAACCCAAAACTCCGGACGCTCAAATTACATCTGTTCTTCCTGCTTCCGGGGATGAGGCAGAATCAGATTCAGAGCCACTCCGATTATCCCGGCCAGTCCTATTCCCTGAAGTGAAAACTCACCGGCTGAAAAAGACATCCCGCCTACGCCGAAAACCACAATTACAGCCGCGATAGCCATATTTCTGGGCTGCATCATGTCAATCCCGGCCCTGACCAGACTCCCAATGCCCACTACCATGATCGCCCCGAAAAGCAGGATCATTATCCCGCCCGTAACCGGAACGGGAATCGTGGACAGAAAAGCCCCCAGCTTGGCAACAAAGGCCAGCAAAATGGCAAATATGGCTGCCCAGGTCATTATTCCGACGTTGAATATCTTAAGCAGGGCCACTGCTCCGGTCACCTCTGAATAAGTGGTGTTGGGAGGACCGCCGACCATAGAGGCAAATGAAGTAGCCAGTCCGTCTCCCAGCAAGGTCTTATTGACTCCTGGTTTTTCAATATAATTCTTTCCAGTTACCGAACTGATGGCCATTATGTCTCCAAAATGTTCTATGGCCGGAGCTATGGCCACAGGAACAATAAAAAGTATGGCCTGCCAGCTCCATTCCGGAAAGGTGAAGCTTGGTACGGCTAACCAGGCCGATTCACTGACCGGGGTAAAATCAACCAGCCCCAGAGCAAGACATAATATATATCCGGCGGCTATACCCAGCAGAATGGGAATCAGCCTTAACATCCCTTTGCCGAACATGGAGACGGCTATGGTCACTGCCAGGGAAACCATGGAGACGACCAGCGCGGTTGTTTCAGGAACCAGCTGAACAGCTCCGTCCCCGGTCTTGCCCAGGGCCATGTTCACAGCTACCGGGGCAAGGATAAGTCCGATGACCATGATTACCGGCCCGGTGACAATAGGCGGCAGCAGCCTGATAATTATCCCCGGGCCTCTGAGAGAAATAATTACGGAAAGCAGCACATAGAGAAGCCCTGCGGCCATCAGCCCGCACATGGTGGCTGGAATTCCCCAGGTATTAACCCCGTAAATAATTGGTGCGATAAAAGCAAAGGACGACGCCAGAAAAATGGGAACCTGCCTCCTGGTGACTATCTGAAAAATTATTGTCCCCACACCCGCGGTAAAAAGGGCCACATTCGGATCCAGGCCGGTCAGAAGGGGCACAAGCACCAGGGCTCCAAAGGCTACAAACAGCATCTGCGCGCCAAGAAGGCTGTCCTTGAGGCGAAACTGGTATTCAGACGGATTCAAATCAGACATCTCTCATCTCCCGTTTACTGGCTAAAATATTTTTATATATTGAACTGAAAAAACAAATCCTGATCCGGGCTCTGAACCATGGACCTGGAATCCAGTTTAACAATCTGTTGAAAAAGTCCTTACTCAACAGGATGTTAAAAAATTCATTTGGGGCACCCTGTTAAGCAGACAGAAAAAAAGCGCCTGGAGTTCAGACGCCTATTTTGTCCCAAAAATTCTGTCCCCGGCATCGCCGAGTCCAGGCAGGATATAACCCTGATCATTAAGATTCTCATCAATGGCGGCCAGATAAATATCCAGATCCGGATGTTTTTGCGTGATCTTTTTTAATCCTTCCGGAGCGGCCACCAGAAAAACCCCTTTGATATTCTTGCAGCCCGCTTCTTTTAAAAGATCAATTGTAGCCATGAGAGTCCCGCCGGTGGCAAGCATGGGATCAAGAATCAAGGCGGTTCTGCTGGGCATATCCGAAGCAAGTTTTACATAATAGCGCACCGGCTCCAGGGTTTCTTCATTGCGGTAAAAACCCACGACACTGACCTTGGCTCCGGGGATCAGATCAAAGGAACCGTCCAGCATGCCCAGACCCGCCCGCAGAATTGGCACCAGAGTGATTTTCTTACCTTTGATGGATTCCACTTTTACATCCCCGGCCCATCCCTGAACAGTTCTGCTTTCCATTTCCAGACTTTTAGTGGCTTCATAAACAAGAAATCTGGTAAGTTCCTGACAAAGGGCGCGGAAATTATAGGTATCCACATCCTTTTTGCGCATAATGCCCAGTTTATGTTTAACCAGGGGGTGATCAACCACATGAACAGCCAACTTACGCCTCCTTTGAGATAAATTGAGACTGGATTTTAAAATAAATTTATGCTTTATAGAATTTTCATACATATAAGGTCAAGGATTGAATTGCGGCTTATCTGAATACAAATAAGTCCGTGCTGATCCTCATATTTAAGTTCATTATGCTTGACAATGCTGTTTTTATGGTAAGAATATCTAGTTTGCATGTTAGAATGACTCTTTTTGTGTCTGATGCAGGCCGCAGAGCCTGGCCGGTCCGGATTAGACAGATTACAGCCGCTGATATTTTTACTAAACAATCCCGGACGCCCCGGTTAAAGCGATTTTAAGGAGAATAAACATTGATGGATTTAAAAGGAACCACTATCCTGGCGGTCAAAAATAATGACCAGGTAGCCATGGCCGGTGACGGCCAGGTGACCTTTGGACAGGCCGTGGTCATGAAGCACACCGCCAGAAAGGTAAGAAGGATGTACAAGGATCAGGTGCTGGCCGGATTTGCCGGAGCCACAGCCGACGCATTTACCCTGTTTGAGCGTTTTGAGGCCAGACTCGAAGAATACAGAGGCAATCTTTTAAGGGCGAGCGTGGAACTGGCCAAGGAATGGCGGATGGATAAGTATCTGCGAAGACTTGAAGCCATGCTCATTGTGGCGGACAAAAGCAATATCCTGATTATAAGCGGCAACGGAGACGTGATAGAACCGGATGACGGCATTGCCGCCATTGGTTCTGGTGGAGCCTACGCGCTGGCCGCGGCCAGGGCCATGGTCCATAACACTCAGATACCGGCGGGCGAAATAGTGGAAAAAGCCATGAATATCGCATCGGAAATATGTGTATACACCAACAACAATATCATACTGGAAATAATTGACTGAAAGGAAAAATTTTAATGAGCAGCACACTAACTCCAAGAGAAATCGTATCAGAACTGGATAAGTTTATTATCGGACAGGATGACGCCAAAAGAATGGTCGCGGTGGCCCTTCGCAACCGGTGGCGCAGACAGCAGCTCGATCCCGAATTAAGAGAAGAAATTGCTCCTAAAAACATCATCATGATCGGACCTACCGGGGTGGGCAAAACCGAAATCGCCAGACGCCTGGCCAGACTGGCTGGCTCTCCATTTTTCAAGGTGGAAGCCACCAAATTTACCGAAGTAGGATATGTGGGCCGGGATGTGGAATCAATGATCCGTGATCTCATGGAAATCGGCATAAACATGGTCCGCAACGAAGAAAAGAAAAAGGTTCAGATCAAGGCTGAAGCCAATGCTGAAGAAAAGCTCCTGGACCTTTTGCTGCCCCCTCAAAAGACATCTGTTCCAGCGCACCAGGAAGTTCAACAGTCCCGGCCTGATATTGAGCAACAGGAAATCCGGGAGGAAACTTCTCCAAACCGTGAACAACAGGCCAAAACCAGGGAAAAACTTCGGAAACTTTGGCGTGAAGGCCGTCTGGATGACCGAAGCGTGGAAGTCCAGGTCCAGGCCGGATCCAATGTTGAAATCATGTCCATGCCGGGCATGGAAGATATGGAAATGCAGTTCAGGGATATGTTCAGCCGGGTTTTCCCCAAAAAAACCAAGAGCAAGAAAGTAAAAGTCAAAAATGCTTATGAAATACTGGTTCAGGAAGAAACCGAAAAACTGGTGGACATGGATAAAGTAACCGAAATCGCCAGAAACAGGGTAGAGCAGAGCGGAATCATATTTATTGACGAGCTGGATAAAGTCTGCGGCGGTGACAAATCTTCCAGGGCGGAAGTATCCAGGGAAGGGGTCCAGAGAGACCTTCTCCCGGTGATAGAGGGCTGCGTGGTCAATACCAAGTACGGCATGATCCGCACGGATCACATTCTGTTTATCGCGGCCGGTGCTTTCCATTATTCCAAACCGTCAGACCTGGTTCCCGAACTCCAGGGACGGTTCCCCCTGCGGGTGGAACTGACCGCTCTTACCAGCAATGACTTCTACCGCATCCTCACCGAGCCTCAGAACGCCCTGACCAAACAGTACAAGGCCCTGCTGGAAACAGAAGGTATTGAGCTGGAATTCCTGGATGAATCCTTGCTGGAAATCTCCACTTTTGCCCAGAAGGTCAACGACGAAACCGAAAACATCGGAGCCAGAAGGCTTTATACCATCATGGAAAAACTTCTGCAGGATCTGTCTTTCAAAGCTCCGGAAATGGGCGGGCAAAAAATTGTGGCTGACAGGGAGTATGTTCTGGATCAACTCAAGGATGTCCAGGATGACAAAGATCTGTCCAGATATATTCTGTAGGCTGTATTGTAATTATTCACCAGACCGTGAGCCACCCCCGGATTCAGAGGAAGCAATATGACGGATAATGAAAAAGCCTCGTACAAGGCTCGGATTCTCCTGGAGGCCATGCCTTTTATCAGGGAATTCTATGGCCAGACAGTTGTCATTAAGTACGGCGGACACGCCATGACTGACCAGGACCTGAAAAAAAGCTTCGCCCTTAATGTTATTCTGCTCAAATACATCGGCATTAATCCGGTAATCGTCCATGGCGGAGGCCCCCAGATCGGCCAGATGCTCGAGCAGCTGGGCATTGCCTGCCAATTCCACCAGGGTCTCCGGGTCACAGACCAGGCAACCATGGATGTCGTGGAAATGGTCCTGGTGGGAAAGGTCAACAAGGAAATCGTCAATCTGATTAATCTTAACGGAGGCAGGGCTGCGGGTCTGTCAGGCAAAGACGGACAAACCATAATGGCCAGAAAGCTGGAAATGGTTCTCAATAAGATCGATGCCCCTCCTGAAATCATTGACCTGGGGAAAGTAGGTGAAGTCGTGGATATAGATACCCGGCTCATCAAAGCTGTTCAGGATCAGGGCTTTATCCCCATTATTGCTCCAGTGGGTGTGGATGAAGACGGTCAGACATACAATATCAATGCTGACTATGTAGCCTCGGCCGTGGCTTCGGCTCTCAAGGCCCGGAAACTTATTCTTCTTACAGACGTAGAGGGAGTTAAAACCGGGTCAGGAGATATAATCTCTTCCTTAACCCGCAGAGAAGCCGTTGGTATTATTGAATCCGGCACAGTATCCGGAGGGATGATTCCCAAAATCAAATGCTGTCTTGAGGCAATAGAGGAAGGAGTACAAAAAGCCCATATTATTGACGGACGGGTGGAAAACTCTTTGATCCTGGAAATTTTTACCCGAGGTGGTATAGGCACGGAAGTGGTCTGGTAATTAACCCTTTAAATGCTTGCCGGCAAAGGAGAAATAAACATG
This sequence comes from Desulfonatronovibrio sp., assembly GCA_046541915.1. GTDB lineage: Bacteria > Desulfobacterota > Desulfovibrionia > Desulfovibrionales > Desulfonatronovibrionaceae > Desulfonatronovibrio. The sequence continues at coordinate 20,531 of JBKHCI010000013.1, forward strand.
ACAGCACCTGTTATTTACGGAAAGAGCGGTTGACCTTTTACCAAGAAGGCCCGGGAGGCCTATAAGGATCACCAGTATATTGACGTGCTGGAAAAACCGGATCAGCTGGAAAAGATGCTGGAACTGTCAGGCGGCACACGTAAAGTCCCTGTTATCGTGGAGAACGAAAAAATAAGTATCGGCTACGGCGGCTCCTGAGGAATATAAATTCCGGCTGGATGCCGGAGTCTTTTCATCTCCAGACATATTATCTTATATCCGGCTTTCATCCGGAAAAAATTTCTTTCCGGACGAAAGCCCTCCCATATTCGCTGAGTACTGCTGACTGCTCTGGAAACAAGGAAAGTTAATGTTCAACAAAATAATCCACCCTGTTGACCTGAGTGAATCCATTTCAGACATTAAAATAAAATCGTCATTTATCACCACTCTGGGCTCCAGGGAAATAATCCTGGTGCATGTGCTCAATCCAGGACTGGGAAGCCGCGAGCAGGCCAGGTCAAGACTCTCTCATCTTACCCAGGAGCTTGGGGAGTTTGATATAAACGCGAGGTTTCGACTCTGTTCAGGCCATGTTGCTTCTGAAATAGCCAGGGCTGCGGAAGAAGAACAGACAGACGGGATCTATATGCCTGCCAGCGCGAAAAATTTTCTTGTTTCATCTCTCATGGGCAGCGTCACTCATGATGTACTGAGGCTCAGTGAAAAACCGGTCTTTGTACACAAGCAAAGACCGGTTTTAACTGAAACCGAGAATTTAAAAAAAGTGGTCTTTGCCACTGACTTTGGGGAAGCGGCAAAAAGGGTCTGGCCGTATATTAAAATGCTTGGCGCGTTCGTGTCTGAACTGATCATTCTGCATGTGGGCAAAAGGGCTGCGGATCCATATACCGAACAGATCCGCAGGGAAAATGTCCAGGCAAGGATGGATAAACTACAGGATAAATTCCAGGATGATTTTAAAAGCATAAAAAGTTATTCACGCATTGGTTCGCCGGCCAGGCATATTATTCAAGCTACCGAAGATACAGATGCTGAACTGGTCGCCCTTGGCAGAATGAACGAGCCTTTTCCTTCCATGATACTTGGTTCTACAAGTTCCAGGGTAACCGCCGGCGTCAAAAGTTCTGTCCTGCTGATTCCCTGATATTTTAGTCCGGAGTCTTCTCAATGTTAAAAGACAAGGTATTCGTGTTCGCCCTGGTAATTGTGGCAGTTTTTGTTTTTGCCGGGGTATTTGATCCAGAGCTTGTCAGCAGCTTATCCACAGCCCTGCACAGCGCCATCATTGCTCATTTCGGCTGGGCTTACATGCTTTCGGGATTCTTTTTTCTGGCCTTTTGCCTGGTTCTGGCCCTTAGCAGGTTCGGCAGTATCAAGCTGGGAAAAGATCATGAAAAGCCTGAATATACTTATTTCGGCTGGTTCAGCATGCTTTTCGCGGCCGGAATGGGCATAGGACTGATTTTCTGGGGCGTGGCCGAACCAATAAGTCATTTTATGGCCCCTCCTGAACATATTAATTCCCAAACCGGAGAAGCAGCCACTTTTGCCATGCGCTACAGCTTCTTTCACTGGGGACTGCACCCCTGGGCCATATATATTGTCATGAGCCTGAGCATCGCATATTTTTCTTTCCGGCGGGGCATGCCCACGCTCATCAGTTCCTGTTTCTATCCCATGCTGGGCAACCGAATTTACGGCAGCCTGGGATACCTTATCGATATTCTGGCTGTGTTTGCCACTATTTTCGGAATAGCCACATCCCTGGGACTTGGAGCAATGCAGATAAACAGCGGTCTGGAGCATTTATACGGTTTGCCTGATTCCAATACTGCCACACTGGGAATCATTGCTGTCACCACCATTTTGTTCATGATCTCAGCCATTGCCGGTCTTGACAAAGGCATCCAGCTTCTGAGCAAATCAAATATTTTTCTGGCCTTTTTGCTGGTTGTGTTTATGCTGGTTTTTGGACCAACCTCATACATCTTTAATGTCTTTACCGATACCATGGGCGGGTACATGGGCAATATTCTGGAAATGAGCCTGGCGGTAAACCCTTTTATGGGACATGAGTGGTATAAGAGCTGGACGCTTTTCTACTGGGCCTGGTGGATCGCCTGGTCTCCTTTTGTGGGCATATTTGTGGCCCGGATATCCAGGGGAAGAACCATCCGGGAATTTGTCAGCGGCGCCCTTCTGGTCCCCGCTCTGCTGACCTTTGTATGGTTCAGTGTTTTTGGAGGTGCTTCTCTTTACCTGGAACTTGAACAAAGCGCCGGTATCGGACTGGCTGTTGAAAAAAACGTATCCACCGCCCTGTTCATGGTTTTTGAACATTTTCCAGGAACCGTGTTCCTGTCCAACGCGGCCATTTTACTGCTCCTGGTGTTTTTTGTAACTTCCGCGGATTCTGCCACCTTTGTACTGGGAATCATGACCAGTCAGGGTTCGCCTGATCCCACCCTTTCCAGAAAAATCATCTGGGGAGTTACCCAGTCTTCTGTGGCCGCCATACTTCTTGTTTCCGGAGGACTGGCCGCCCTGCAGCAGATGGCCATAGCCGCTGCACTGCCATTTACCTTTGTTCTGCTTTTCATGTGCTTCAATCTCTGGAAAGGCCTGGCCTCTGAATCAGGAGAAAGCCTGATTAAAAGATTTTAGTTCTGATAACTGTTCATCATAATTTTATGCCCGTTACCGGGGTCTAACAGAATACTAAAAAAGTCCTTGCACGACTGTCTGGGAACCATGACTTCAAAAAACAGCAAATCTTCCAAAGCACCCATTATTAATGGAACAGAAGCCATCCTGGAAAGCATCTCGGACGGGGTGTTCACCGTGGACAAAAAATGGAAGATTACATCCTTTAACCGGGCCGCTGAAATTATAACCGGCATACCCAGACAGGAAGCCATAGGCAGGCAGTGCTGTGAAGTGTTCCGGTCCAGCATGTGTGAAACCCAGTGCGCCCTGCACAAGACAATCAAAACCGGCAAATCAGTAATTGGACGCTCAGGTTATATTATAAACGCTGATGGACAGCGTATTCCCATAAGCGTATCCACGGCGGTGCTCCTTGATCAGCACGGCAGGGTAATCGGCGGAGCAGAAACCTTCAGGGACTTAAGTGAGGTGGAAGGCCTGAGAAAAGAACTGGAAAGCAGATTCAGCATTGGTGATCTGGTAAGCCGAAGTCCTCTTATGGAAGGGATTTTTGAAATCATGCCTGCTGTGGCGGAAAGCCCGAGCACAGTACTTATCCTGGGTGAAACAGGAACCGGCAAGGAACTGGTGGCCAGGACCATTCACTCCTTAAGTCCCTGGTCCACCGGCCCTTTTGTAGCCATTAACTGTGCGGCCCTTCCTGACAGCCTGCTGGAATCCGAACTTTTTGGGTATAAAGCCGGAGCTTTTACAGGCGCGACAAAAGATAAACCCGGGCGGTTCGCCCTGGCCGGAAAAGGGAGCATCCTCCTGGATGAAATCGGAGAGATCAGTCAGGCCATGCAGGTCAGGCTCCTGAGGGTTCTTCAGGAAAAAGTCTTTGAACCCCTGGGGGCCACCAGATCAGAAAAAATGGAAGCCAGGGTAATAACCGCAACCAACAAACACCTGGAAAAACTGGTAGAGGAAGGAATTTTCCGCCAGGATCTTTATTACCGGATAAACGTTGTCCGCCTGGAAATTCCACCGCTTCGCAAACGCAAGGAAGACATCCCTTTACTTACGGAAAATTTTATCCAGCGCTTCAACCGGTTGCAAAACAGGGACATTCAAGGCATTGACGCCCAGGCCCTTTCACTTTTGATGGCCCACGAATGGCCGGGAAATATCAGGGAACTGGAGAACGTAATCGAACGGGCCTTTATCATGTGCCGCAGCGGAGAAATCAAAATAAAACACCTTCCGCCGGAAATCACCAGATACAATGACAGAACATCCAGCAGCCGGGATATGAAAAGCGCCCGCAAAAGTCTGGAAGCAAAGGCCATTTCAGAGGCCATCAGGCGCAATCACTACAATCGTCAGGCAGCTGCCAGGGAATTGGGGATACATAAAAGCACCCTGTTTCGCAAAATCAAAGAATTGGGAATAGAACTGCCTGAAAAAGACGGACGATATAAAACCCGCGACCAGGTCTGATCATTCTTAACAGCGTACTGAAAAAAGTCCTTAACAGGCTGGCTGTTCAAAAATTCCAAGCGACAGTCCGGCACCCACTTGAGATGACCGTAAGATTTATGACTGAACAATGTTCACTCAAGTGGGTGCCGGATAAAGAGAAAAAAAGTTCAAGGTCAAAGTTCACCCCGTGAAACCTTCTTTCGTTTCACTGGGGCGCATTTAGACAGGTAAGAGTTTGAACTTTTTGTAGCGACAAAGCCAATTGGGAGATAGGGGCAGCCAGTTAAAAGGATCCTGCCCCAAAACACATTCTCATATACAATACCATACATCCTAAACACAGTATCGTTTCAGAGACTGAATATCCCAACCCTGTTTCTTCCAAAATTATTATCTGCATTTATTTCAAACCTTTGAACAGATGCGCCTGCCATGCAACATCATGGCCTGCTATTTGCTTTCAAAAATAACTATTCACCATGACCATGGACCAGCCCTGAATCGCGCGTCTGATTTTAAAGCATGGTGATACAGGTGCGAACAGTCAAATTAAATCAGGTTCACTCTCTTTATCGCGCATAGGTTTATTTATGAAGGTAGCTTTTTCAATATGGAAAAAGAGGATTTCCCCTGTATTTGATGTGTCCAGGGAAATTTGCCTTATGGATATCGAGGATGGAAAAAAAATTCAGGAAAAATTTATAAAACTGCCCGGAGATATGGACAGATGCGCATGGCTGGTCAAAGAAGGAGTGGAAGCCCTGGTATGCGGGGCCATTTCCAGCCATCTTCACTCCAGACTCCAATGGATGAGGATCCGGGTATTTCCATTTATAGCCGGTGATATTTCACAGGTTACCAAGGCATGGCTTGAAGACGGCCTTATGGTTGAAAGTTTTGCCATGCCCGGCTGTTGTTGCCGCTTAGGTGTATCAGCACATAAAAACAAGGAGGCATTGAGCATGAAAGGAAGAAATCAGGGACAGTCATGCCCCAGAGGGCAGGGCCAGGGACAAGGATCCGGCATGGGTCAGGGCCGCAGGCGTTCCAGAACAGACACAACAGCGCGGGGACAGGGCGTTGCCGGTAACGCGGGCACCTGCACATGTCCTAAATGCGGCCATCAAACCCCTCATCAGAGAGGAGTCCCCTGCATGGAGCAGAAATGTCCTGAATGCGGCGAAATAATGCGCGGACAGGTGTAATTCAAAATAAAAAATCTGTACATCAGAACAGGCAATTGATTTTTCTTAACACTTAAAACTTAAAAAGGATTAAATTATGAGTAAAGTAGCAGTCACCAGTGAAGGTCCTACTCTGCAGGACAAGGTTGATCCAAGATTCGGCAGAGCAGCCGGATTCATTATAGTTGACACTGAAACCATGGAACACAGATATGTGGATAACGGGCAATCCCAGGCCATGGCCCACGGAGCAGGAATCCAGGCCGCCCAGAGAGTGGCAGATGCCGGCGCAGAGGTTGTTCTTACAGGTTCAGTAGGACCCAAGGCTGCGGACGCCCTTAATGGCGCCGGGGTTAAGACCGTGCAGGGCCTGGGCGGCATCAGCGTTCAGGAAGCAGTTGACAAATACAAATCAGGCCAGGCTAAATAGTTTTCATCCGGAATGTCTTTTTTTCCGGATGAAAACCAGGAAAAACCCGGCGATAAACCATCAGGTGGTAAAAAGTGATAATATCTGTGGCAAGTGGCAAAGGAGGAACCGGCAAGACAACGGTTACAGCCTCACTGGTCTCTGTGTGGAAAAAACCCGTTGTCGGTGTTGACCTGGATGTTGAAGAGCCCAATCTGCACCTGTTTTTAAAGCCTGAAATTATCCGGAAAGACCAAGTGTATCTGGAAATTCCAGTGGTGGATGAATCAAAATGCACCCTATGCCGAATGTGCTCGGATCTATGTCAGTTTCAGGCCATCAAGGTTATGGGAGATACTCTGCTTACTTTTCCGGAGATGTGCCACGGGTGCGGAGGCTGCCTGGCTGTCTGCCCGGAAAAGGCTCTGTCCCCGGGCAAACGGGAACTGGGAACAATTAGCCGGGGCAGGACAGCCGGTGACAAAACATTTCTTATGGGCAGTCTGCGTGTGGGGGAAGCCATGAGTCCTCCCTTAATGACCCAGGTCAAAAACAGACTGGATAAAATCCTGGGCCAGGATAATACTGATGCCATAATAGATGCTCCTCCAGGGGTGAGCTGCCCAGCTGTGTGTGCTGTCATGGACAGCGACTTCATTATTCTGGTCACCGAACCAACGCCTTTTGGATTTCATGATTTCAAGCTGGCCTGGGAGTCATTTTCGCCTATGGGCAAACCCATGGGAGTGGTCATCAACCGTTCCGGTCTTGGAGATGACAGTGTCTACCAATTCTGCGCGCAAAAGAATCTGCCCATTCTGGCGTCCATTCCCTTTGACCGGGAAATTGCCCGGGGGTATTCAAAAGGACGGATTATTTCCAGCCTGAGTCCTGAACTTAAGACCATATTTTCAGACCTGGCTCTGGCCGTACAGGATTATCAACCGGAGGCAGATCATGCGTGAAGTAATAATAATCAGCGGCAAAGGCGGCACAGGCAAGACATCGCTGACCGGAGCCTTTGCCCACATAACCAGAGACAAAATAATTTGCGATCTGGATGTGGATGCCCCGGATCTGCATATTCTTTTGTCTCCCAGAGTCATGACTGAGGAAAAGTTTTTCTCTGGAAACGAAGCTGTAATCAACCAGGACAAGTGTCAGGGCTGCGGCATTTGCGCAGACATGTGCCGCTATAACGCCATCAGCGTGCAAAATGAGAAGTTCATGGTGGAGCCGCTGAGATGTGAAGGATGCAAAGTCTGCGTGACCTTCTGCCCGGAAAAAGCCATTGATTTTCCTCAGAGGTACTGTGGAAACTGGCAGATCAGCGACACCAGATTCGGAACCATGATCCATGCCCAGCTTTTTCCCGGAGCTGAAAACTCCGGCCGTCTGGTTACACTGCTCAGACAGAAAGCCAGAGAAAAGGCCAGAGAGGAAGGTCACGACCTTATAATCTGTGACGGCGCTCCCGGCATAGGCTGCCCTGTTATCAGTTCCCTGTCAGGTACTGACCTGGCAGTGGTCGTCACTGAACCAACTCCCTCAGGTCTGCATGACCTGCAAAGAGTTGCTGACTTATGTTCTTATTTTAAAATCAAGGTGGCGGTTATTGTCAACAAGTACGACCTCAATGCGGAGCAGACATCAGAAATCGAGAATTACTGCAGAGAAAAAGGACATAAACTGGTGGGAAATATTCCTCATGACGATATGGTGACCAGAGCCATGGTTGATAAAAAAGTCATTACTGAGATAGAAGACAGCCACATGGCCGGATCAGTCAGGAGTGCCTGGGGCAAAGTCATGAAACTGCTGGAAACTTGAGAACTCAAAGATCAGATTAAATTAATTTGTGAATCCGTGAAGTTGATGTTTTCCAACTCATTGCCAGTAGCTGGTTTCGGGGTTTGACAAAAGGGCCGCAAACTGTCTGAGCGACTTAGGCGGTCTTAATCAAAATCCTTTAACCATCTGAGTTGATTTAGAAAATAAATAAGTTTCTTCAGCAAAACCTCATCACGGGCAAGGCCTGGATTTTGATTTAGACCGCCTTGAAGC
>JBKHCI010000075.1:0-7822 GCA_046541915.1 Desulfonatronovibrio sp.
CTGGATGGTTCAATGGATACATTCAAACTCAGGGATATTGATGCTGACCTGGTCCTGGTCCAGATACTAAGCATGTATTGTCCCATATGTCAGCGCGAAGCAGAACACGTAAATGAACTGTTCGAAATCATAGAGCAGGACAAAGTCGCTGACAGAGTTAAGATCATAGGAATTGCTCCGGGCAATTCAGAATTTGAAGTCAGTGTTTTCAGGGAAAAGTATGACATACCTTTTCCCATAATTCCGGACGCGGACTATGAATGGCATAAAATCATGGGAGAAGCAGGAACACCGTACTTCCTGCTGGTGGACCTGGACAGCGGCAAGATTCTGGAGGACAACCTGGGGCCTTTTGGCACACCTCAGGAATTTTATGAGACTATCATACAACACATGGATTAATGGGAAACAGGTGGTGTTTATGTTTAAGAAATTTTTTCTGGTATTTTTCTGTTTTGTATTACCTTTATCAGCCAATGCCTCTGACTTCCGGGACAATATTTTTGATACCGGGCAGTTAAAACCCATTGACAGTGAGATTAAGGTCAAAACAGGGGACAAGGCTCCCGATTTCACCCTGCCGGCTATAGACGGCAGCGCTGTCACCCTGTCTGACTATCATGGGGATAAAAACGTCATGATTTCCTTTGTTCCGGCTGCCTGGACCGAGGTCTGTTCTGATCAGTGGCCTGGATACAATCTGGCAGAGAGTCAGTTCAAAGACCTGGATACGGTGGTGTTGGGGGTGAGTGTGGATAATGTGCCCACTTTGTACGCCTGGATCAAACAGATGGGTGGTTTCTGGTTTCCGGTGGTATCTGATTTCTGGCCTCACGGCAAAGTGGCGGAAAAGTACGGGCTGTTAAGAACCGACGGCACTGCTGAAAGGGCCATCATCATCGTTGACAAGGAAGGCATTATCAGAATGACTCATGTAGAAGACATTAACAAACGCCCGGAACTGGGCATGCTCATAGACGCCCTTAAAGAGATTCAATAATTACGACATTTTAGAAAGTTGCCATTGGTTATGTATTTAAACCTGAATCTGTAAAAGCAGGCTCCGGAATTTGACAAAAGGGCCGCAAAAACTCGCTTCAAGGCGGTCTAAATCAAAATCCAGGCCTTGCCCGTGATGAGGTTTTGCTGGAGAACCTTGTTTATTTTCTAAGTCAACTCAGATGGTTAAAGGATTTTGATTAAGTCCGCCTAAGTCGCTCAAACAGTTTGCGGCCCTTTTGTCAAACCAAGGAACCTGCATAAGCAATAAGTTGGGAAATACCAGTTTCACGGATTCAGGTTTAAAAATCAGTCAAAGAGAAGAGAAATTCTTCCGTTTATCAACTGGTATCTGGCCTGGAATTCTTTCCCGCCTTTTGTTTTCATATTGACTTTTTGGGAAGTAACTCCATTTTTGAGCAGATCCCTGGCCAGGTTCTTGGTGATATTTCCACCGAACATGCGCGGGAAGAAAACAAAGGGACAATCAGGATCTTCCCGCCTGTTGTTGTTGACGCAGGAATAAGCCTTGCCATTAAATTTGAGATAGACCGGCCGGCCGCAAAGCGGACAGTCCCCTACTCTGTTCTCCCGGGTCAAATCCTGGGATGGACCGGCAAAGGCCTGCTCTTTTAGGGCGCGCATCACTGTGATGCCCTCATCAATAAATGCTTTTATCTTGTCTATGAATATATCAGCCCGCTCCCTGCCCCTGGCGATATTTTCCAGGGTTTCCTCCCAGACATGGGTTATTCTGGCCGAACATAACGGCGGCAATGTAGCCTGAACAAAATCAATCAGTCTTACTCCGGTATCCGTGGCAATGATCTGTTTTTTATTTCTCTGTGCGTAACCCCGGCTAATAAGAAGTTCGATCATTGAGTCCCTGGTGGATGGGCGGCCAAGACCGACCGCCGGGATAGACTTCGACTGATCCACCAGGCCCATGAGATACTCGTCTCCCTGATCTTCATTTAGCCCGAAGTCTCCTGATTCCATTGCCGCCAAAAGGGTTTTTTCAGTAAAATGGGGCGGCGCTTTGGTCTTGCTCTGCCTGATCTCAATGTCCTTCACCCGCACATTTTCATTTTTTTTGAGGTCAGGCAGGATTACATCGCTGGATTTTCTCCACGGTTCTGCTTCAATCCAGCCCGTGACCTTGAAAACCTTTCCGCTGACCTGAAGTTTTTCGTTTTCAATATTGATCACCACGCGGGTGTTCTGCACCCTGGCCGCTGGCATGAAGGCCGCCAGAAACCTCCGGGCTACCAGGTTGTAGATAAGTTTTAAATCCTGGCTCATGTTTGATGAAGGAGTTTTATCCGTGGGAATGATGGCGTAGTGATCTGTAACCTTTTTATCATTTACGCACTTAAAACTGCTGTTCTGTTCAAGGTTTTGCCTGGCAAGCCTGATAAGGGGCATGTATCCGCTGGGAAGGGCGTTTATCCTTGTGTCCAGTTCCCTGAATATTTCTCTTGTAATGTGTTTACTGTCTGTTCTGGGATAGGTAATTACTTTTTCCGCTTCATAGAGCTTCTGGGCGTATTCCAGTGTTTGTCTGGCAGAATATCCATAGCGGGCGTTGGCTTCTTTCTGCAGGGCGGTGAGATCGTAAAGAAGAGGGGCAGGAATGACAGTATCTTTTCTGCTTACCTGTTGAACCCTGCCGGTTTTGCCCTGGATTTTTCCAGCCTGCAGACGGGCCTGGTCCTCAGTGTCAAAACGCTCCTGCCTGTATTCAGGAGGACACATCATCCGGGCCTGAAATTCCTCCCCTTCCCTGCAGGTCATTGAAGCAATGCCCACAAAAAAAGGAACCGGAACAAAATCGTCTATGGCTTTTCTGCGGGCCACCAGAAGGGCCAGGACAGGGGTCTGCACCCGGCCGATGCTGAACCTGTCATTTGCCTTGAGGCTGTATGCCCTGGAGAAATTCATGCCCACAAGCCAGTCTGCCTGGGATCTTGCCTGGGCTGAAGCAGCCAGGTTGTCATATTTATGTCCCGGCTGGAGAGCGGCAAAGGCCTTCCTGATTCCGGTATCTGTATTGTCCTGGATCCAGAGTCTCCTGAAGGGAAGTCCGGATTCAAAATAATTATAGACATGCCGGAATATGAGTTCTCCTTCCCTTGCCGCGTCTGTGGCCACGATGATTTCCGAGATATCTCCCCGGTTGAATAATCCTTTGAGTACCTGGAGCTGTCTGGATGTGGAGGAAATTTCCCTGAGCATGAATTTTTCCGGAAAAAGAGGAAGAGTGGAGAAGCTCCAGGTCTGCCAGGCCGGATTCTGTTCTCCCGGCAGGGCATAACCAAGCAGATGCCCGATCATCCAGGAAACAACATACTGGTCATTTTCCAGATAGTCTCTGCCCCGGGCAGCCGGGATATGGAGTATTCTGGCCAGATCTCTGCCTACAGAGGGCTTTTCCGCCAGTATAAGGGATTTGCCGTTGTTCAAACAGGACCTCCGGGATTAATTTTGGTTCATCGTATCTGCTCACCATGCTGTAAGGACAGCCTGCATCCTGACTGGTTTTCTGTTGCTGCAAACTCTCAGCATGAGCCCGTAAGCAGGAACCATAAATTTATTCAGGTAACTGAAAGTCTGTCCATGATTTTGACTAACGCTGGCTATGCCCGCAACCCAATAAAGAAAAGCTTTTTTTGACAGGATTAACAGGATTAAGAGACTGATTTAAGAGAAAAACATTTTTGTCCTGGCCGGAAGCCAGGCCAAAAGGTTATCACTCGCCTTTGGCGATGACTAATGCAATCTGCGGCTTCCGGCCGCTGATTGTTTATCCTGTCCATCCTGTTAATCCTGTCTAACTTTCTTGTTTTTTCTGACAGGGTTTGAGCTTTAAGTCGCTAACGGGCTCAGGGCTGGTCAAACAGGCAGCAACGGCGAAAACCAACCAGGATGCAGGCTTTACCCAAAAGTAAAAAACAGTGGTGAACAGTTACGGTTCATCAATATTTAACAGCGTGTTAAGCTGGTTTCGCGCGCAACCGTGTCTTCACCACTGAATTCACAGGGACAGATATAATTTTTCCCTGCGGGGTATTTTTTATTGACAAGCATTTTACTTTTGTCAATCATGCTCACAAGAGGCAAACTATGAATTTTGACGAATTCTTCAACAGAGTAGCCAAGACTACAGAAATCAGGACCCAGAGGCAACTGGCTGATCTGCTGGGTGTTGGAGCGGCTTCCATAACCCTGGCCAAAACCCGCGGCGTTCCCAGAAGCTGGAGCCTTAAAATAGCCTCGATTTTCGGGCTTAATCCTGTATGGATCAACACCGGGCAAGGCGCTGTTTACCAGGCCGGCCGGGAGGATACTTTTTTTGTGCCCAGGGTGTCGGCCAGGGCCTGCGCCGGTTCTGGTTCCCTGGAAGTGCAGGATAATATTGTTGCTGAAGTTCCGTTTTCATCCAAGTGGATCAACAGGATTGGAAGCCCTGGAAGCATGGTGGTCATGGAAGTGGTAGGGGACAGCATGTCTCCGGAGCTGGAAGAAGGGGACTCTGTTCTGATAGACCAGAGTCAGAGGCGCATCGTCAGTCACCGCTTATACGTGGTTGGTCTGGAAGACAGCCTGCAGATCAAAAGGGTTCAGACCGCACCCGGCCTGGCAGTACTTTTCAGCACCAACCAGAAGTATTCTCCAATAACCCTGCAGGGGGATGAGACAGATACCCTCCGGGTCATCGGCCGGGTTCTCTGGAGCAGCCGTGTCTACGCGTAGCAGGCTTGGGTGATTAGTTCTCATTTTTTTCGGTTTTTTTATTTACAAAAGTAAATTATTATGAATGTAAACGATCCGTTTTCAAATTTTCTCATTCCCGCTTCAGACCCGTTCAATACCAGTCTGCCCGAGATTTTAAACAGAGTCCCTGCCGGGTTTCCTTCTCCTGCTGATGATTACATGGAAAACAGTCTGGATCTGAATGAACACCTTATCCGGAACAAGGCGGCATCCTTTTATATCCGGGTGGCCGGAGATTCCATGAACGGAGCCGGGATAATGAGCGGGGACATACTCCTGGTGGACCGCTCTGTTGATCCTGCTCACAACAAAATAGTGGTGGCCATTGTAGACAGTGAGATGACCGTCAAGAGACTGCGCTACAGCCAGGACAGGGTATTTCTGGTCTCGGAAAATCCGGAATTCAGGCCTATTGAAATCACCAGGCATATGGACTGCCGGATCTGGGGAGTGGTTACTGCAGTCATCAGAAAACTTATCTGACATAACAGGCCGCCCCAAATCTTCCAATTGCTGCGCTGGAAATTCAACGCTCAACGGTCAAGGTTCAGCGTTCAAGGTTAAAAAGTAAGAAAAGAAATTGATTACGGGAATTTTTGCTCATTATCCGGCATTCACTTGAGGGTATATTTTCAGGCATGAGCAATTACCCGCAACTCAAGTGAGTAGCCGGACTGACGCCTGGAATTTTTGAACAGCCTGCTGAGCAGGGACTTTTTCACGCTGCTAATCTATACACCGGCCGGGTCTGACAGCAAAGTACTTCAGGTATCCGGGACAGCATTCAAAAGAGGTTCCTTTTTGGTAAGATTTGATTTATGTCAAGTTGTCCGCGCTTCTTAACCGCTAAATTGTTTTTTATCCGGAAAAAAAGTTTTTCCGGGTGAAAACATTGTTTTGAACTCTCAATCCAGGAGGATAACCATGAAGAAGATCAACTTATTTGAAGCCAATGGATTTAAGGATGCCGGAATGAGTAAGTTTCTGGTGCATGATTCGCCTTATTTCAAAATCCTGAATTTTAATTTTAAGGCCGGGCAGGAACTGCCCATACATTCTCATGATATAGAAGGTCAGCTTTCCATCCTGATTCTGGAGGGAGAAGGGGAGTTTCTGGCTCAGGATTCCACCCTGCCGGCCAAAACAGGCGATGTGCTGGTCTGCGACATTAGTGTGCCCCACGGCATCAGGGCTGTTACTGACATGCGGACAATAGTTACTATTGCCCCTCCCATCTGATGTGTTATATTAATGGTTGCAACACTATTCATTTGCCGCCCTTGGGGCGGTGATCCGGGCAGGGCTTCTAGGGCCGGTACTTATAAAAGCGGAATCCCGGTCAGAAAGAACCAGTTGTGGATTAAAACGCATTAATTATGCAAAGGATATCAGCTATGCCGGAAAAAAAGTTATCCAGTCAAAAGTTGTCCAGGCGGGGTTTTTTAGGCCTGGCCTGCGCCGGAATGGCCGGGACAATCCTTCCAGGAACAGCACAAGCCGCGCGAAATGGTGAAGAACTGGCAACCATGCTGGATATAGAGTCCTGCATCAATTGCGGACAATGTGTTCAAGCCTGTAAACAGGTGAATGAACACAAGTTTCCCCGACCGGAAAAGCCTTATCCGCAAATGTTTCCCTCCAGGGTAAAAGTGGAAGACTGGTCGGATAAAAAGGATGTGGATGATCGGCTTACCCCTTACAACTGGCTGTATATCCAGACTTCCAAAGGCCGGTATAACGGCCGGGATTTTGAGATTCACATTCCCAGAAGATGTCTGCACTGTCAGAACCCTCCTTGCGCCAATCTCTGTCCGTGGGGCGCGGCTGTACGGGAGACAAACGGGATAGTCAAAATTAACGACAAAATCTGTCTTGGCGGGGCGAAATGCAAGGATGTGTGCCCGTGGGACATTCCTCAGCGCCAGACCGGGGTGGGGCTTTATCTTGAGCTTATGCCCAGATTTGCGGGCAATGGAGTCATGTACAAGTGTGACCGGTGCTATGACCGCTTGGCCCAGGGCGAGCTTCCCGCCTGTATAGAAGTATGTCCAATGCAGCTTCAGACCATCGGTCCCAGAAAAGAAATACTCAGACAGGCCAGAGAGCTGGCTGAAGATATTGACGGATATATCTATGGTGCTGAAGAAAACGGAGGTACCAATACCTTTTATGTTTCCCCTGTACCTTTTGAAGTTCTTAAGGCCAATATCACCACAGGTCCGGGGCAGCCTCACCTGGAAGAAGTTGAAAATATAATGTCCGGCTCCGAGTTTTTGACCAAGGCCCTGGTTCTGGCACCGGTGGCCGGGGTTGCGGCAGGACTGCTCGGCATCAAGGCAAACCAGCAAAAATAAGGACTCAAAATGAAAATAAGCTCTCCTGAAATGACTTCCAGATGGGACATGCTCTTTTTCAAGCTGTCCATTACCGTGCTCATCCTGTCCGGCCTGGCCCAGATGCCTATATTCAAGCGCTATTATATTTCAGAGGTTCCCGGACTGGGATGGACAGCCGATTATCAGTTCAACCATATTCTTCACTATGTTGCGGCGGCGATTCTTCTGATTGTTCTGTTCAAATGGGCGGTTATCTATCTGAAGACCAGAAATTATTTCATGAAGCTGTCTGTTTCCGGGAAAATCAGAATAGTCCTTTTTCTGATTATCATTGTCACCGGTTTTTTCCGGGCCTATAAAAATCTTCCAGATTATTATTTCAGTCCCCTGGCTACTACCGCCATCATCTGGACTCATCTGGCAGCCGGATTGCTGCTGGGGGTTGTCGCTATCTATTCGCGGCTCGCAGGCAGAAGATATTTTGCCAGGAGATAAAGATTGTAACTGCTTGTCATATTAATTTGTTTTCTCCACCTTAACTGTTCACCGCAGTCATCGTCTGCCCGGGACCAGCCTGAAATTCCGCGGCTGAGCATAAAATATGGCGGATAGATACCCTCCTTCAAATATTGCTTATTTGATTCAAGTCAAAGCTTTGCCTTCCTGATTTTTCTATACATAGTTCAGCCGATCCATGAAAGATTGAGCAGTGA
>JBKHCI010000076.1:0-7821 GCA_046541915.1 Desulfonatronovibrio sp.
GAGGATTCCCCCCGCAACAACACCTTTTTTGTAAATAGGCACAGCCCTGATGCTGACCCAGCCAGAGCTGCCAGCTGCAAACTCAGGAAAAAAGACTTCATCAATTTCTACGTATTCTCCTTTGAAAATTCTTGCCACTTCGTCATCTTTTCCAGCCTTAACCAGTCCTGGCAGTTCATGAACTGACTTGTTCAGGAAATGTTTCTTTTCCAGCTTATTACTTGTGAATTGATTTATGTGCCAGTCATTTACAAAGTTGACTCTGCCCTGGCGGTCAAAACGAAAGATGGAGACAGGGCATTTTTCCGCAAGGGTTCTGAACGATTCTTCACTTTCGCGCAGCCTTTGTTCAGTTTGCCTGCGGAGATGAAGCTCATGTTTAAGCTCGGCAACAGCCCTGGTCAGCTTGATATTGTTAATCCTTACAGTCTTTTCAAGCTGTTCTGTGTTAAGCAGCAGTTGATTGTGCATCTCCTGCACTTCAGTAACGTCCAGAATAACCATCTGAATATCTTCCTCAGGCCGGGAAGGTTCTTTGAGGACCAGGGCGGTCCTTTCTCCGGATTTTCTGGTTGCAAGTCGTATCAGGATTTTTTGAGGGTGGCTGGGGGAGTGGATTGTGTCGAAAAAATTGATCAGTAATTGCTTGTCCCGGGTATCAACACGTTTTAGAAAGCGTATCAACGTAGGCTTTACTGAATACCGTGAGTATCCCAGAAATTCATAGATCCCCTGGGTCCAGCTCATTTCACCCGTGGTATTGCTTATGCTCCACAAGCCTATTAAAGAAGGTTGAATCAGGAAGTTGTTGGATATATGGTTTTGTGTATCAACACGGGCGGTCATCTTTTCCTGATTCGGCCCGGACTCTTCCTGGAACAGAAATAATTGAATGATGTTTGTATCAAAGGCCTGGCATAATTTTTCCAGAAGGGAAAACTGAGGAGAAGATTCACCATTTTCAATCCGGCCTATCTGCCTTCTGCTCAAGCCGACTTTATCCCCCAGCTCATACTGGGTCATTTTCTTCATCTGCCGCAGATATCTCAGCCTCTTGCCGAAGTTGACAGCAAGGTTTGATCTGTGGAGGTTATCGGGCATGGGTGCTTCCTTGATTAACGGGCGTCTATTTTGCCATAGACATGTTAGTAATCATTAACAGCATGAGGAGTATCTGATTATGGAGGCAGTTTGTCTTCGTTCTAAAATCCTTACTGGAAATATTGATTAATTGTAAAGGTCAGCAAATGTCGCATTGTCAACTTTATGAAAAAAATTTTTGTGTTTTTTAAAGTGAATTGAAATATGTTGTTTGATTGCAGATACTTATTGTTATAATTTTTGCAAATGCTTGCCATGTTTCAGAATTAGCCATAGAATCCAGGGTTGGCTGTGGTGAATAGATACCCTGACTGGCTGCTGAAGAAGCTTTTATTACTGAAACAGTAAATATTAAAAGGAGGTTGTTATGAGCAGGGAAATTGATAATTATTGGCGGCTGAGGCTGGGACAGGTCAAGGAAAATCTTGAGGGTAACAATTTTGAATGTTTTCTGGTTAAGGATGTTAACGAGGTAAGGGACAAGGTGCTTAAGGATATACTGCCTCGGATTAAACCGTCTTCCGTATCCTGGGGCGGTTCTGGCACGTTTAAGCAGACAGGGCTTTATGAAGCCCTTAAAGACAGCCCGGACATGGATGTTCTGGATACGTATGACAAGAGCGGCGGTCTGGAAGCCGCAATGGAAAAAAGGCGCAAGGCCCTTCTCACGGATCTGTTCATTACCGGAACCAACGCGGTCACGGATCAGGGATATCTGGTTAATCTGGATATGATCGGCAACCGGGCCGGGGCTATTGTCTTTGGTCCCAAAAATGTCCTGGTTCTTTGCGGACGCAACAAGGTTGTAAGCGATCTTGATGATGCCATGGACCGGATCAAGGATTTTTCAGCTCCGGCCAATGCCATGCGCCTGAACAAAAAAACCCCGTGCGTCAAGACCGCCTATTGTCATGACTGTGAAAGCCCGGACCGGATCTGCAATGTGTGGACGATTACCGAGAAATCTTTCCCCAAAGGAAGGATTATTGTGGGGCTGATTAATCAGGATCTCGGCCTTTAACCGGCTACCCAAAAAGATATCTCACGCCCGGCCCGAAGCGGGCCTTGAGACACTGAGCAAGAGTGGAGGAAGAGAACTAATGTTCATATCCACCGAGCCGGCGGCTATGAACAGGTGCTCCCCGCCCGGGGCGGTAGATTCTTTTCATTACTGCAACTCGCAGAAATGAAAAAAATGCCTTCTCTCTTCTCCCAATCTCTGTGTCTCAAGCGACTCCTGGAGCGGGCGAGAGTTAATATCTCTTATGCCTGAGCCAGGACTGGCCAAATCACTGGCTTTGAGCCTTTTCCCGGATAAGTACCCTTGAACCGGAAGAACCACTTTTTCGCAGTTGTGAGGGGGTACAGGAGCAGTGAATGGATTTTTGCCTCCAGGCCGAAGATTTGGGCTTGAGGTAAAAACCAGCCCGGGTTAGTTTTCTCAGGAGAAAATGACCGGCGGTTCCGCGCCATGATTTTATCTGGAAAGTGTTTTTCCTGACCAATAATATCCTGACCTGACATTTAGCCCGGAGGGTTATCTTGACTAGTTATGAGACAATCCCGGAAGTTTTTCACGGCAGTGTTGAGAAGTTTCCGTCCAGGCCAGCCCTGGGTTATGTTGATGATCAGCCCCTTACTTATTCCCAGTTAAACGATAAGGTAATGGGGCTTTGCGCCATTCTTGAGGAAGCCGGCATTAAAAAAGGCGATAAAGTCGCTATACTAAGTGAGAACAGTCCCCAGTGGGGGATTGCCTTTCTGGCCATTACCACCATGGGGGCGGTGGCCGTGCCTATCCTGACTCAGTTTCATCCAAGCGCTGTGGTCCATATCATCAGGCATTCCGAGGCCAGGCTGGTCTTTGTGTCCAGAAGTCTTCTGCCCAAAATCGGGGAATCTGATTTTGAGGATGTGGAAATAATCTTTATTGATGATTTTTCCCCGGCAAACCATGAATCCGAAGGCAGAAAAAGGATAAAAAACGCCTTGAGTTCCGGCCGCAGAGGTTTTGACCGGCTCAAGCAGTATGCCTACAAGTTTGCCGGATGGGATTATTTAAGCAGGGTGGATCCGGATGATCTGGCCCTGATTGTCTATACTTCAGGTACCACCGGGCATTCCAAAGGGGTGATGCTGGCCCACAAGAGTCTCATTTATGACGCGGACATGGCTGGTAGGCTGGTGGATGCTGAATCAAACGACAGGTTTTTGTCTATTCTGCCCCTGGCCCATACTTATGAATGTTCCCTGGGACTTCTGGCTCCCATTATTGCCGGGGCTTCAGTCACATATCTTCAGGAGGCGCCCACCCCCAGGATACTTCTGCCTGCCATGGAAAAGGTTCAGCCTACCATAATGCTTATGGTTCCACTGGTAATAGAAAAAATATTTAAAAATAAAATTCTGCCCCAGCTGAATAAAAACCGGGTCATGCGCGGTTTGTACGGCTTTTCCGCCGTCCGCAAAAAACTGCACAGGCTGGCCGGCAAAAAGCTTCTGGCCTCATTTGGAGGGCGGATCAAGGCCCTGTGCATTGGTGGCGCAGCTCTGTCTCCTGAGGCGGAAAGATTTTTAAGAGACGCAGGTATTCCATATTCCGTGGGATACGGATTGACTGAGACATCTCCCCTGGTAGCTGGAGCCAGGCCTGCTGAAACCAGGTTTACTTCCACAGGGCCGCCTTTAAAAGGCCTTGAGCTTAAAATAGAAAATCCAGACCCGGAAACGGGCATAGGTGAAATCCTGGTCAGGGGGCCCAATGTGATGCAGGGATATTACAAAGCCCAGGAAATAACCAGTCAAGTGCTTGCCAAGGATGGCTGGCTGCATACCGGAGACCTGGGCAAGCTGGATAAAGACAATTATCTGTACATCAAGGGCAGGCTCAAAAACGTTATTATAGGACCAAGCGGGGAGAATATTTATCCAGAGGAAGTGGAAGCCATAATAAATCAGTTTGATTATGTTCTGGAGTCCCTGGTTTATTCTGTCCAAGGCAGGCTGGTTGCCAGAATTCATCTCAACTATGAACAGCTTGAAGAGGACCTGAACCTGAACAGCATGGCTGAATCAGAAGTCCTTTCCAGGACAGGGAAGCTGCTGGAAGACCTGAAAAAAGACGTCAACGCAAAGGTTTCTGATTTTTCCAGGCTGAACAAGATAATTGAACAGACCGAACCCTTTGAAAAGACGCCTACCCAGAAAATAAAACGATATTTGTATGTTGAGGATATTTAATGACAAATTTCACCCATCTTCACTGCCATACTGAATACAGCCTTCTGGACGGGGCCATCAGGATCAATGACCTTTGTTCCAGAGCTGTGGATCTGGGCATGCCTGCCGCAGCCATCACTGATCATGGAAATCTTTTCGGGGCTCTGACTTTTTACCTGACAGCCAGAAAATTCGGGATAAAGCCCATAATCGGCTGCGAAGTTTATGTGGCCCACAAGCATCACACAGATAATGAGAGGCTGCGCTATCATCTGGTTCTGCTGGCCATGAACAATGCCGGGTATAAAAATCTGATCAAAATAGTGAGTACGGGATGGCTCAAGGGGTTCTACTATAAACCCAGGATAGATAAGCAGATTCTCAAGGATCACAGCGAAGGCCTTATTGCCCTGTCCGCCTGTCTTCAGGGAGAAGTGCAGCATGCCATGCGAAAATCCGGATTTGAAAAGGCAAAAGAGTGCGCCGGGCAGTACGCGGATATTTTTCCGGGCAGGTTTTACCTGGAGCTTGAGGCCAACGGCATGCCCGAACAAAAAGACGTTAATGAAAAACTTATAGAGTTGTCCGGCAAAACCGGTCTGCCCCTGGTTGCCACCAATGACTGCCATTATCTGCACGCAGACGATGTAAAGGCCCATGATACTCTGCTGTGCATCCAGACCAATGCCAAAATTTCCGATGAGTCAAGGATGCGTTTTGATACTGATGAGCTTTATTTCAAGACTCCGGAGGAGATGGAAAAGGAGTTTGCTCATTGTCCTTCTGCCCTGGAAAACGTGCATGGTATTATTGAAAAATGCAACCTGGAGCTGGAAACAGGCAGGCACCATTTCCCCCGGTACGAACCATCCAGAGAAAGCACCCTGGACCGTGAATTCATTACCCTGTCCAGGGAAGGTCTGGAACAAAGACTCAGAAATCTGCCTTATGAGGTGGACCGGAAACAGTATGACAGCAGGCTTGAGGAAGAGATCAGCATTATCTGCGACAAAGGATATCAGGGTTATTTTCTCATTGTGCAGGATTTTATCAACTGGGCCAAGGCCCAGGGGATCCCGGTGGGACCGGGCCGGGGTTCGGCCGCGGGAAGTCTGGCCGCCTATGCTCTGGGCATTACAGACCTTGACCCCATAAAATACACCCTTTTGTTTGAAAGATTTCTGAATGTTGAACGGGCCAGCATGCCGGATATTGACGTGGATTTCTGTTATGACCGCAGAGAAGAAGTCATCCGCTATGTGTCTGAAAAGTATGGTCATGACAGTGTGGCCCAGATAACCACCTTTGGGAGCATGAAGGCCAGGGCTGTGATCAGGGACGTAGGCCGGGCCATGGGCATCAGCCTGGCCAGGGTGGACAAGGTTGCCAAACTGATACCTGAAGAACTGAAAATGACCATTGACAAGGCCCTGGAAAAAGAGCCTGAACTGCGCAAGATAGTGGATGAGGACAAGGATATTGCCAAGCTCATTGATGTCTGCAAGCGCCTGGAAGGGCTGGTCAGACACGCCTCCACCCACGCGGCCGGGATAGTTATCTCTGACAAGGCCATGCAGGAATATCTTCCCCTGTATAAAGGTAAAAAAGGGGAGGTTGTTACCCAGTACGACATGAAGAGGGTGGAAGACGTCGGCCTGATTAAATTTGACTTCCTGGGTCTCAAGACCCTGACTGTAATCAGCGAGGCCCTGAAGCTGATAAAAGCAAGCAAAAAGCCGGTGCCTGACATGAGTAGTCTGCCCCTGGATGATCCGGACACTTTCAAGCTTCTGGGCCAGGGGCTTACGGACGGAGTTTTTCAGCTGGAGAGCTCAGGAATGCGCGGGGTTCTGACGGATCTTAAGCCTACCTGTTTTGAGGATATCATCGCCCTTCTGGCCTTGTACCGCCCCGGCCCGCTTGAAAGCGGCATGGTCAATGACTTTATCAACCGCAAACATGGCAGGACCGAGGTGGAATACGCCCATCCCCTGCTGGAATCCATTCTTAATGAGACCTACGGAGTTATCCTGTACCAGGAGCAGGTTATGAAAATAGCCCAGGTCCTTGCTGGTTATTCCCTGGGAGACGGGGACATGCTAAGGAGGGCCATGGGTAAAAAGGAGCCTGCTGTGATGGCCCAGCAGAGAAGCAAGTTTCTGCAGGGGGCCAGAAAGAATAATATTCCTGAAGATGTGGCCCAGCATATATTCAATCTCATGGAAAAGTTTGCCGGATACGGGTTCAATAAATCGCACAGCGCGGCCTACGCCCTTATTTCCTACCAGACTGCCTATCTCAAGGCCCATTATCCCCATGAGTTTATGGCCGCCCTTATCACTTCGGAAGTGAGCAATACCGACAAGGTCATTGCCCACATCAATGCATGCAGGGATCTTGAAATTGAAGTGCTGCCGCCCTGCGTTAATTCAAGCCTTTATCAGTTCAGTGTTGAAGATGGTAAAATCCGCTTCGGACTCAGCGGAATCAAAAATATTGGCAAAGGCGCCATTGAATGCATTACCAGAGAGCGGAAAAAGTCCGGTCCGTTTAAAAGCCTCCTGGATTTCTGCGAGCGGATTAATTCGCGAAAAGTAACCAAGAGGGTCATTGAGATGCTTATCAAGAGCGGGGCAGCCGACTGTTTCGGGTGCAGCAGGAAGGCTCTTTTTGAAGGCATGGAAATGGTCGCGGCCAGGGCGCAGCGCAGCGCCAAACAGAAGAATCACGGCCAGCCAAGCCTTTTGAGCCTGATAACTCCCAAAAAAACCGCTGCCTTGCAGGGCCTGGGCATAAAATGTCCGGAAAATGATCTGCCTGAATTTCCTGACGATGAAAAATTGAAAATGGAAAAAGAGTCCCTGGGGTTTTATCTGAGCGGTCATCCCCTGTTTCCTTTTCGTCAGGACATTAAAAGACTGAATCTCAAAAATATCCAGGGCTGCCGGGATATGAGCGTTAACGCTGAGGTTGATCTGCCGGTTATCGTGGTGGGTAAAAAAGAGATAATTAATAAAAAAGGCGATAAAATGGCTTTTTGTCAGATTGAAGATCTGACCGGTTCCGCGGAAATAACTCTTTTCGGAGATATTTATGCCAAGGCCAGAGATCTGG
This sequence comes from Desulfonatronovibrio sp., assembly GCA_046541915.1. Lineage (GTDB taxonomy): Bacteria > Desulfobacterota > Desulfovibrionia > Desulfovibrionales > Desulfonatronovibrionaceae > Desulfonatronovibrio. Next base: position 7,435 of record JBKHCI010000076.1, read on the forward strand.
TGGACAGTGATGAACCTTTGGTGGTTAAAGCCAAGATCAGCGGTTACCAGGGTGGAATGCAGGCTGAAAAGAACGGTGAAGAAGAGACGTCCAAAAAAGTCAAGCTTACAGCCCTGGAAATCGGCAGACTGGGGGATGCAATTTCTCTTGGTTCTGAACCGGTGCGGATAGATTTAAGCATTGACGATGATGGTTCCAGGGAAGAAATGCTGGATGAACTAAAGATGATTGTTCAGAAGCATCCTGGTAAGGTGCCTGTTCACATGAACCTGGTCCTGGACAGGAATGTCCAGTGCAGGCTGCAACTGGGGCCGCGGTTCGGGGTGACGCCCTGCCAGGGATTCTGGTCTGATCTAAGCAGGGTCATTGATGGTGTTTAGCAGGACG
>JBKHCI010000077.1:0-7801 GCA_046541915.1 Desulfonatronovibrio sp.
AAGCCGGAATCCAGTGCAGTTGAATAGCCATATGCCGTATGTGCTGAATAGTTGCGAAATTTTTACTTCTGCAGACATTTCTGGATGAGCCTGTCCAGCTCTTCTATACTGTAAGGCTTAACTATCATGGCTGAAAAGCCATGGGCCTTATGTTCTGATATTACCGGATCGTCAGCATAACCACTGGAAACTATCGCCTTGAGATCCGGATTGGTTTTTTTAAGTTCATGGATCAGCTCTTTCCCGCCCATTCCGCCTGGTACGGTGAGATCAGAAACAACTATATCAAAAGGCTGGTCCTGGTTCTGGGCTGCCAGGTAAAGGGAAAGGGCTTCATTTCCGTTCCTGGCCACCTCCACGCTATACCCCATGGTTTCAAGATACTCTGCAGTTACTTCCAGGATGTCGGGTTCATCATCCATGAGCAGAACCCTGGCGCTGACCGGTTTATGTCTGGTTTCGGCGGATTCCTGCTTTGGGGGCTTGTCTGAGGTCTGCAGCACAATAGTGAACTCTGTGCCCTGTCCGGGACTTGACTGTACTTTGATGGAGGCTCCGTGCTTTTTGATTATTGAATGGGTCACTGCCAGTCCCAGCCCGCTGCCGTGCTCTTTGGTGGTAAAATAGGGGTCAAAAATACGGTTTATATCCTCTGGCCTGATTCCTGTCCCGTTGTCTGTAAACTTAACCAGCACATAGTCGCCCGGAGGCAGAACAGACTCATTATATTCATCAAGGACAATGTTCCGGGCCGCAATTCTCAGCAGCCCGTTGTCCGGCATGGCCTGATCAGCATTGATGGTCAGATTTTGAATTACCTGGGAAATCTGGCCCTGATCAGCAAAAACCGGTTTAAGGTTCTGGTCGATATCAAAGACAACCCTGGATGCAGACCCGCTCATGGCGAAATTTACTGTGTCCCGCAGCAGTTTTTTTAGATCAAAGCTGTCTTTGACCGGCTGTCCTCCCTTGGCAAAGGTGATGAGCTGTCTGGTGAGATCCTTGGCCCGCAGGGACGCGTTCTCAATTTTGTTCAGGTTTTCCTTTATTTGCGGGTTGTCTGATGACTGCGTCTTGCCCAGGGAGGTGTTGGCCAGAATAATGGCCAGAATATTGTTGAAGTCATGAGCTATACCGCCTGCCAGCAGCGCGATGGATTCAAGCTTCTGCTGCCTGGCCAGATCCCGTTCCATTCGCAGTTTTTCAGTGAGATCGGAAAAAATACTGAAAAAACCATTAAATTTACCGGCAAAGGTAACCGGGACACACAGCACTTCCATATCAAGTATCTGCCCTGTCCTGGTGATCCGCCTGGTTTCAAAGTTAACTGGTCTGCCGTCTTGTACCTGGTGCTCAATTTCATGTTTTTCATGTTTTTGTTCCCGGGGGATGATAAGCTTGTTAATGTTCTTTCCTGCAAGGTCACGCGATCTGTATCCAAACAATGAGGTGAAAGCCTTGTTTATATCTGCAACCTGAAATTTTTCATCAGACAGGACCATGGCTTTGGGCGAATTGTCAAAGAGCTGTCTGTAAAAAGCGCGCTGCAGTTCAATTTCGTGTCTGGCTTTTTCCTGATCAGTTACATTCCGGGCAATGAGGACACCGTATCCATTAGGCTTCATCCGGACATGCTTGCAGTTTATTTCCACAGGAATCGTCCGGTTGTCCGGGGTCAGGAACCTGCTCTGGATGATCCGGGAACAGGAGTCTTTCTGTCTGAAAAATGCATAAATTATATCAGCTTCGCGCTGGTCCATGAAGGAGTTCAGAGGCTGCCCCACTATCCGGCTGGATTCAAGACCAAACAGGCTTTCAGTGGTCTTGTTGGCATCAATTATTTTGCCGGAGGTCACGCTGATAAGAATGATCAGATCGTTGGTATTGTCCAGCAGGGTTCTGAATCTGGTCAGCTCATCAAGCCTGGCTTTGAGTTCAGGGTAGTAACTTTTCTGCATGGACCGGGGGCCAAGCCCGATGAGCTTTTCCAGGGTTTTTTGATCCCGGTCCTGGTCAGATGGTGTTGAGAAAGATTTTCTGGACATCTTGAGCGTTCATTTCCTTTGGATTTGTAAGCATGCACGGATCATTTACCGCGTTTTCAGACAGCCGGGGCACAAGGTTTTTATTCAGGCCCAGCTCCCCCAGGGATTTGGTCAGACCGGCCCGGTGATGAAGTTCGTAAAGTTCCCGGGTCAGGCTGCGCCGGATCTCATCCTTATTCAGTTCAGCAGTCTTTATTCCCAGGGTTTCGGCGATATCGGTGTATCTTTGGGGTGTACTGTCAAAATTGAAATCAACCACATGGGATAATAAAAGAGCATTGCATATACCATGGGGAAAGTCCATGAGGCCACCCAGGCTGTGGGCCATGGCATGAACCGCTCCCAGAATGGCGTTGGAAAAAGCCAGGCCCGCGTGAAGACTGGCCAGCATGAGTTTGTCCCGGTAATAAATATTGTCCGGGTTTTGCACGGCCCCCTGGATATTGTCCTTGACCAGCCTGATTGTTTCCAGGGCATGGGTGTCGGTTATGGAAAAGGAGGCCTTGGATACGTAAGCTTCAATGGCATGGGTCAGGGCGTCCATTGCAGTGGCCGCGGTCAGTTCAGGTTCCATGGTCAGGGTGGTTTCCGGATCAATAAGGGCCAAGTCCGGCACAACCGCCTTGCTGACAATGGCGATTTTTACCTGCCTTTCTGTGTCATTGATTATGGCGAACTGGGATACGTCAGCTGAACTCCCGGCAGTGGTGGGAACGCAGACAAGGGGTGGAGAAGAGACACCTACCTGGTCAATGCCTTCAAATTCAAGTATGTTTTTTTTGTTGGATGCTACTATGCCCACCCCTTTGGCCAGGTCCATGGGGCTGCCGCCGCCCACGGCTATAATAGCCTCACAGGCTTCCCTCTGATATTTTTCAGCACCGTGCATGACCTGAAAATCCCTTGGATTGGGTGATACCTGATCAAAGTAAACGTATGCGATTCCAGATTCATGAAGTCCTCTGGTGATGTCCTCGACCCATCCGGCCTTTTCCACGCCAGGATCAGAAACCACCATGACTTTGCCAACACCAAGCCTGGAAATGAAATGACCAGCCAGAAACCTTGCTTCCGGGCCGTAAATAAATTCCGGGGCCACAAATTTACGTAGACTTGCCCTGTTTTTCCCCATGATTACTCCGGGTTAAAGTGAAAGAAAGAAATTATACTGCGGCAGTGATTTTTTTACAGCCTGCCAGAGAGTATAAAAACTGCCCATGATTTTAATCTAAGCACAATACGAAAATATTTCAAGAGTATAATATGGGACCAGAGTTAGAGATTGACAGAGCATGAAAATTTGAGGAAATTTTATCCTTGCCTGCACCTTGCATCCTCTGACTGCAGGTGCCGGCACATCGGTTTTTTACTGTAACCCCTTTAACACCCAAGAGGAATACTTTGTCGGAAAATTCAACTGATAACTATCGTTTCGGAGCTGTGGCCCTGGTGGGCCTGCCCAACGCGGGCAAATCAACCCTGATGAATAATCTGGTTGGGGAAAAGGTGGCTATTGTCACTCCCCGTCCGCAGACGACCCGCAACAGAATTACGGGCATTCTCACCGCGGATAACTGTCAGATAGTTTTTCTGGATACCCCGGGCATTAACCAGGCCGGGGGACGCATGAACGAGCTTTTGAACCGGGCGGCCATGGAAGGATTAACTTCAGCCGATGTAACAATTATCCTGGTGGATACCCCGCGTTATGCTGGCAGGCCAGGGTTTATTCATAAAGAGCTTGCCTTTTTGCAGACCAGGATTCAGGATTTTGCCCATGTGTTTATTGCCGCCAATAAAGTGGATAAAATAAAGGACAAAAAGAACATGTTGCCGGTATTCAGGGAACTGGCGGATATCTTCCCAGGCAGAGAAATACTGCCGGTTTCCGCCCTCACCGGATATGGCTGCGACTCTCTTCTGGAGAGGATCCTTTCCTTTCTGCCCGCAGGCGCCGCCCTTTACCCGGAAGATCAGATTTCCACTCTGCCCATGCGGTTTATGGCCGCGGAAATTATTCGCGAAAAGCTGTTTATGCAGACCCGCCAGGAAGTGCCTTATGGTCTGGCAGTGGAGATTGAGTACTGGACTGAAGAAGATAATCTTACCAGAATAGGGGCTCTGATTTATGTGCTTAAAAGTTCGCATAAATCAATAGTAATCGGGAAAAAAGGCCATGTGCTCAAAACCGCGGGCATGGAAGCCAGACAGGAAATTGAATCCTTGACCGGTAAAAAGGTCTTTCTGGAAACCTGGGTCAAAGTCAGGCCGGGCTGGAATGAAAATCAGAATATTTTGTCATCACTGGGACTGGGCTGATAAAAATTTATCTGGCCGCCCTAAACTTTTCAATTGCCGCGTTATTAGAAGGCTGAGTTCAAGGTTCAACATTAAAACCTGAATCCGTGAAAACAGGTTCCGGAATTTGACAAAAGGGCCGCAAAAACTCGCTCCAAGGCGGTCTAAATCAAAATCCAGGCCTTGCCAGTGATGAGGTTTTGGCGGAAAACCTTGTTGATTTTCTAAATCAACTCAGATGGTTAAAGGATTTTGATTAAGTCCGCCTAAGTCGCTCAGACAGTTAGCGGCTGTATCATCAAACAGTGAAACCCGCATAAGCGATAAGTTTGAAAAAATACCAGGTTCACGGATTCAAGTACAATATTTAAAATAAAGGTTTGACTTGTCAGATATGGAAAACAGATACATTCAAAGAATACAGAAACTGAGAGAAAAAATGAGTGCCCTGGGCATTGATTTTTTTCTGGTTCAAAGTCCTGCCAACAGGTTTTATCTAAGCGGATTTGAGCTCTTTGACCCACAGGGCAATGAGAGTTCCGGGTATCTTCTGGTTACAAGCAGAAAAGTCCTGCTGATGACAGATCCGCGTTACCTGGAAGCAGGAAAAGAGAGTTTCCCTCAGGAAGACATATTTATCTATTTTAAAGATAAGTATCAGAAGATCAATGAATTCCTTAAAAAGCTGGGAGTAGGCAAGCTTGGGTTCGAACCCCAGTGGATGAACTATGAATTTTTTGAAAGCCTGAAAAAAGAATTTGAGCTGGAGCCGGTTAAAGGACTTGTGGAAGATCTGCGGCTGATTAAAGACCAGGACGAAATCAGGCTTATGAAAGAATCCTGCGCCCTTAATCACAAGGTCTTTAAATCGATTGAAGACATGGCTGGTCCCGGCCTTACAGAAACCCAGATTGCCTGGGCGGCTGAAAAGATGTTCCGGGAGAACCAGGCCTCGGGCCTGAGTTTTTCAACCATAGTCGCCAGTGGTCCAAAATCAGCTCAGCCTCATGCCATCCCCGCGAATATCCCTGTGAAAGAAAACGCTCCCCTGCTTATAGACATGGGCTGCAGGTTAAATGATTACTGTTCTGACCAGACCAGAACCTTCTGGGTGGGAGAAAAGCCTTCTGACGTTTTTGAGAAAACCAGAGACCTGGTTATGCAGGCCCAGCAGAAAGTTATAGATAAGCTTGAGCCGGGAATGCCGGTCAGCGAGGCCTATAATCTGGTCCGGTCTTTTTTTCAGGGAAAGGGAGTGTTTGAATATTTTACCCACGCCCTGGGCCACGGCATCGGCCTGGAAACCCATGAGCCCCCCAGTATAAGTCCCGCAGCCAAGACCCGGTTTCAACCCGGCATGATTGTGAGTATTGAACCGGGGCTTTATTATCCGGACTGGGGCGGAGTCAGATGGGAGTATATGGTTCTGATAAATGAAAATGGAGTGGAAGTCCTGTAATGCCTGATTTTTCCAGAAGAATTTATGTTCAGCTGCCTAGAAAAGACATCGCCTTGTTCAAGTTTTTGCTTGAAGCCAGAGATAATCTGGCTTATCTGACAGTTGTGGATAAATACAGGGCGGTTGTGCAGATGGTCTGCGGTTATGGATTCGAGTCTGAAATCCAGGAGTTTCTTTCAAGCGCTGGACAGGAAATTTCCTTAAAGGTTGTTTTTCAGGGAATGCTGGAAGAAGAATAATTGCCCGTTATCCCCGGATCCGTGAAGCAAGGTTTCGGAATTTGTCAAAAGGGCCGCAAAAACTCGCTTCAAGGCGGTCTAAATCAAAATCCAGGCCTTGCCCGTGATTAGTTTTTGCTGGAGAACCTTGTTTATTTTTCAGGTCAACTCAGATGGTTAAAGGATTTTGATTAAGTCCGCCTAAGTCGTTCAGACAGTTTGCGGCCCTATTGTCAAACCCTGAAACCTGCATAAACAATAAGTTCGAAGATACCAAATTCACGAATTCAGGTTTATCTATAAAAAGAGGTAGATATGATCAGAAAACAGATGTTTCTTATTGTATTGAGTCTGCTGTGCATGGGAATGTCCGGAACTGGTGCACTGGATACGGATTATTCAGACTCGGAAAGGTTTTTCAGGGCCACCATTGTTGATGAGTTTGACAATAGTTATCAAGTGCGAAGCCTTTCTGTGGAAGGGTCCGCCTATCTTCCCGCGAGAACCGGGGCGGCAGAGGCCAGTATTGACTTCGGCAAGATAGAAAGGGTTCGTTTCCACGTACAGGACAAAGAAGTTAAGGCCAGGGTAGTTTTGAACAATGGTGAAGAAATGGATTTTTCTGTCCAGCCGGATACTGAATTTCTGGGAAAGACTGATTGGGGCCGGATAAGTTTTCAGGCCATAAGCATCAAGGAAATAAGCTTCAGATAATGGATTCATCATCTCTTCATGGCATCAGCCGTTCCATGATTACCCTGGAAAACGGCAGAGAACTCTTTGTTCAGGATGACAAAGCGGATTTTTTTTATGTTCTCTTGTCCGGGAAGGTCGATATATACCGGGATAAACAAAAAATCACAGAGATTGGACCGGACGCGGTTGCAGGTGCCGAGCCCCTGTTCGCGCCGGGGTCCAGTTATTTTTATACGGCAAAAGCCGCGGGAATGGTCAGGGGGTCCAGGTATGCCTACTCAGATCTTCTGGATATACTTGGAGCTCAGCCCAGGATTTTTTCCCAGGTTCTCAATTCTCTCTGCGCCCAGCTCAAGGATTTCTGGTTCCAGGCCGGACCGGATACCGGGGCTGCTCCGGATCTTCATTTTTTAGGTGAAATCAGGTCTTACGGGTCAGGCGAGATGGTTATCCGTGAAGGGGAGTTCGATACTGAAATATTCAGGATTGTTTCCTGTGAAAAGGGCCTTGAAGTAACCCGGGAAGGACACAGCCTGGCCATTCTGCAAACCCCAGGAGAATTTTTCGGGGAAATGGCTGCTGTCCTGGATGAAAAAAGGACTGCCAGCGTCAGATCCCTGGGAAGTTCCATCCTTGAGGTTTATCCCGGAGATCAGCTTCAGAATATCCTTGCTGACTATCCTCAGGTTTCCATGCGGATTATTACCGCCCTGTCCAAACGCCTGGCTGAAACCACAAAGGATCTGACCGAAGTCAGGTCCGGGAAACAAAAGAAAGCCTAGCGTTTCATTGCCAGGGGCTAAACCCTGGATAAGCCGGGATATATTATCCTGAGTCCCTGAAACCCATATAACCTGAATCCGTGAAAGCAGGCTCCGGAATTTGACAAAAGGGCCGCAAAAACTCACTTCAAGGCGGTCTAAATCAAAATCCAGGCCTTGCCCGTGATGAGGTTTTACTGGAAAGCCTCGTTTGTTTATTGAGTTAACTTAGACAGTTAAAGGATTTTGATTAAGTCCGCCTAAGTCGCTCAGACAGTTTGCGGTCCTTTTGTCAAACCCCGGAACCTGCATAAGCAATAAGTT
>JBKHCI010000078.1:0-7801 GCA_046541915.1 Desulfonatronovibrio sp.
TAATAATGTTCACTAAAGAAAAATTTACTGATTATGAGGATTTTCAAAAACGTTTTCACTTATCTGTTCCTGATAATTTTAATTTTGCTTTTGATGTAATGGATCAGCGAGCTCATACTGATCCGGAAAATCCGGCCATGATTCATATTGATGATGACGGTCAAAGAAAGGAATACAGTGCTGGTTATTTTTCAAGGGAATCATCCAGACTGGCCAATGCGTTGCATAAGCAGGGCATAAGCAAAGGCGACCGGGTCATGATCATTCTTTATCGCAGGGTCGAATTCTGGGTGTCCATGCTGGCTTTGCACAAGCTGGGGGCAGTGGCTGTTCCTTCGCCATCACTGCTCACACCTAAAGATATTGTGTACAGGGTGAATTTCGCCGGGATTAAAGGGGTTATCATTGAAAACAGCGTAACCGGCAAGGTCATAGAGGCTTTGCCTGATTGTCCGGATTTGAAGGTTATGGTAGAAGTGGGAGAAGATAAATCTGAATCCGGATTGCTTGGTTATGAACAGCTGATTTCCGGAGAATCTTCTGAATTCAGCCCGGAACAGACAAAGCCAGGCGGGGATGATCCTCTGCTGATCTTTTTTTCTTCAGGAACTACTGGTCCTCCAAAAATGGTTGAGCATACTCATGATTATCCATTGGGACACTGGACTACGGCGGCTTACTGGCACGATCTTGAGCCGGGTGATATACATCTTACGCTGGCTGATACAGGATGGGGCAAGGCTCTGTGGGGTAAATTCTATGGCCAGTGGATGGCCGGGGCAATTGTTTTTGTCTACGATTTCAGAGGCAAATTCACGCCTGCCGGGCTGCTGAAGATCCTGGCAGATCATAAGGTCCAGAGTTTTTGCGCGCCGCCGACTGTATACCGGTTTTTAATCCGTGAAGATCTGAAAAAGTTTGATCTGTCCGCTCTAAAGCATTGTACAACCGCTGGAGAACTGCTTAATGAAAGCGTGTTCCATGCCTGGAAACAGAACACCGGGTTGTCCATTTATGAAGGGTACGGACAGACCGAGACTACTTTGCAGATTGCCACTTTTCCTTTTATGCAGCCTAAAGCCGGGTCCATTGGCAAACCTGTGCCCGGCTGGGAGATTGCCCTGCTTGACGAGGAAGACAACCAGGTACCCATGGGCGATGAAGGTGAAATCTGCGTGAAAATCGAGCCTGATAAACCAGTGGGGCTTTTTACGGGATATCTTCAGGAACCTGAAAAAACCGGTTCAGTAATGAAAAATGGATATTATCATACCGGTGATAAAGCCTGGGTGGATGAGGACGGTTATTTCTGGTTTCTTGGCCGGGTTGATGATCTTATTAAAAGTTCCGGATACAGAATCGGGCCCTTTGAAGTAGAAAGCGCTCTGATTACCCACCCGGCGGTTGTTGAAGCCGCAGTAACCGGTATGCCGGACGAGGTCCGCGGACAGGTGGTCAAGGCAACGGTAGTGCTGGCTGATGGATTTAATCCTGATGATGCTTTGACTACTGAACTGCAGGATCATGTCAAAAAAGTTACAGCGCCTTATAAGTATCCGCGTATCATCGATTATGTCCCGGAACTTCCCAAAACCATCAGCGGTAAAATCAAAAGGGCCGAGATAAGGCAGAAGGACTTGGTTGCTTAGAATGACAGACAATTTGACTGATGCCCCGGACTATCCTCAAGTGCCCAGAATAGCGGTGGGGGCGGTTGTCATACATAATAACCATGCCTTGCTGGTAAAAAGAGCCAATGCGCCGTCCAAAGGCAGGTGGGCTGTGCCCGGCGGAAAAGTAAGGCTGGGTGAAACTCTCCAGGAAGCTGCCCAGAGGGAAGTTTTTGAAGAAACAGGCATTTTAGTCAAAGCCAGTGAACCCATTCTGACTTTTGATTTGATAGAACGAAGTCAGGATGGAAAAATACTTTTTCATTATGTTATTATTGACCTGAGCGCGGTCTATGTTTCCGGAGAACTGAGACCTGGTGATGACGCCCTGAAAGCTGTATGGGCGCACGCCAGTGATCTGGAAAGATATAATCTCAGCGCGGCTACAATTAAACTATTTCAGTTTCAATAAAAATATTGCAATGAAAAGCCTCAGAACAATAATATTTTTCCCCCCGGTTAAGAATATTACCGGCGGTATGCAGGTGCTTCTGCAGATTGCCGGGCAGCTCAGAGAGCTCGATCATGAGGCTTGTTTTTATCTTTGGGAAAAGGGACACGCTGGTTTTCTTGAAAATCTTGGCTTTGATGTCTTTACAGGGAATAAAATAAAACTTGAATCTGATGATGTTTTTCTGGTTCCTGAAGGATGGCCCAATGTTCTGTCTCAGGGAATAAACAGCGGGGCCAGATGTATGATCTATTGCCAGAACTGGGCTTACCTGTTCAGCGGACTGCCTGAAGGTGTGTCATGGCAGGATCTGCCGGTGGAGTTTCTGGCTGTCTCTGATCCTGTACGTGTATTTATTGAAAAGAGTCTGGGCAAATCGTCCCTGATCATCAGACCGTTTATTGATAAAGAGATTTTTTATCCTCCTGCCAGAAAACCCTGCCGCCCTGTAAATATTGCTTATATGCCCAGAAAGAACAGAGGGCTTTACAAGCAGATCAGACAGGTCTTTGAATCGAGAAACCGAAGTATGAATGAGATCAACTGGGTCTGTATTGAAGGTCTTTCTTTGGACAAAGTAGCTGATAAACTGAGGAAGAGTCATGTCTTTCTGGCAACCGGTTTTCCTGAAGGCCTGGGGCTGCCCTGTATTGAAGCCATGGCCTGCGGATGCCTGGTAACGGGTTTTGCGGGTTTTGGTGGATGGGATTATATGAGGCAGGTGAATATCGGCGGTTATATGCCGCGGTTTCCCCTTTGTCCCGTACCCTGGAAAGGGAATGGATATTTCAGCGCGGACGGTGATGTGCTGGACGCGGCCCTGAACCTGGAAAGGGCTGTCAAACTATGTTTACGCCCGGATGAAACCCTGTCCGGTATTTTGGAGAACAGCCTGCTCACTGCCGGATACTACTCAAAAAAGAATCAGAAAAAAGAAATACTTGCCTGGCAAGGAAATAGTTTTCGATGATCTGTTACAAATTTAATACCCTTTTTAGCTCCTGTTTGAGATCTGAAATTTTAAAGGGTTTGTGCAGAAAACCGGATAAATCCCGTCCCTGAAATTTTCGGGTTGCTTCCTGTTCTCCGTAGCCGCTGCATAAAATAACTTTAACTTCCGGATCAATCCCTCGCATGTTCTCAAAAGTAGTGATCCCATCCATGACCGGCATCATAAGATCAAGTATGACGCAAATGATCTTGTCCTGGTTTTTCTTAAAAATATCCAGGGCTTCTTTCCCATTTGCAGCGGCAAGGGTCTGAAATCCAAAGCCCTCCAGGGCTTCGCAGGCGAGTTCGCGGATCATCTCTTCATCATCAACCACAAGAACTGTGCCCGCAAAAGCAGTATCTGTGGAATCCGAGGAAGGCAGCGCTTTGGAGGCATTTTCCTGCAATGTCGAGCCGACTTCGCTGTCCGGGACTGGAAATAAAATTCTAACCATGGTTCCTTTACCTTTTGAACTATTAACCATTATGGCCCCGCCGTGCCCCTGGATGATCCCCAGAACCGCTGAAAGACCAAGCCCCCGGCCGGCAAATTTTGTGGAGAAAAAAGGATCAAATAATTTCTGCAGGGTATTTTTACTCATTCCCGTACCTGTATCCTCAATCTCCAGCCAGGCGTACCATCCTGGGGCCGGTTTCTGTTCACCGCGGCTCTGACTCAGGTAATCCTCATCGCACTCCATCAACCCGCTGGAAATATTTATCTGTCCGGTTTCCTGCCCAATTGCTTCGCAGGCGTTGGTAATAAGATTCATGACGATCTGCTGCAGCTGTCCAGGATCAGCCATGATTTGAGGGGTGTCAGGAGCCAGGTTTAAGTCAAGAATAATATTTTTGGAGATTGAGGATATAAAGAGCTCAGCGTTTTCTTTGACAACCTGATTAAGATCAGTTTTTTGAACTACAAATTTTCCTTTTCCTGAATATGCCAGCATCTGGCGGGTAAGATCCGTGGCCCTGGAACAGGCCTTGTAAGCTCTTTTCAGATTGGTGACAGCCGATGATTCAGACGGAAGATCATTAATGGCTATTTCCAGATTACCCATTACAGCAGCCAGCAGGTTGTTGAAATCGTGGGCAATGCCCCCGGCCATCATGCCAAGGCTTTCCAGTTTCTGTGAATGAAGAAGCCGTCTCTCCATGGCCAGTCGATCGGATTCCGCTTTTTTAACATCTGTAATATCTCTGCCTACGCCAACGATGGAAATAATATTACTGTCATCATCAAGAATGGACTTGTCTGACCAGGCCAGCCAGCGCATGCCGTATCTGGTGAAAACTCTCTGCTCAAGATAGCAGGAATAGGGCGGCTCATAAAGTTTCTGCATTGCCCTGGCTGTTTCTTCCCGGTCGTCTTCATGGACCAAGGGCATGAAATTCTGTCCCAGAAGTTCATCCTCTTCCTTGCCGAACATATCGCAATAGGACTTGCTCACAAATTCAAACCTTCCTTCTGTGTCTACTTTAACCACAAGGTCGGTTTGATTCTCTACAAGCAGTCTGTATTTGGCTTCACTCCGGCGAAGCGCTTCTTCATAATTTTTGCGCTGGGTAATATCTTTAAAAATACATACGGTTTCATCATTTCTGGTTTTATATTCGTTTATCTCCAGCCATGTTCCGTCAAAAAGCTCTTCTTCCCTGGATTTCCAGGGGGTATGCTGTCCGTCAGTTATCCGGGCAATCCATTCCTCTTCCTGTCCAACCGCGTTTTTAAAATATCCTTCATAAGCACAGGCATGGATAAAGATTTTCCATGGAGTGCCCTGGGAGGCTTTCTGGCCCAGACCATTGAATAATTCCCAGAAATTGGAATTATAAAGAGCCATACGATCATCCTGGTCAAAGAGAACAAATCCTTCATCTATGGATTCAATAGCCTCAAACAATCTGCCTCTGGCCAGCTCAGCTCTTTGTTTGAGTTCATCCAGAAGTCCGGAAATCCGTTGGGCCATATCATTAAAGGCAATGGCCAGCTGCCCCAGCTCGTCAGTTGAAGAAACGTGCGCCCTGACCCACAGGTTGCCGGCACTGAGTTGTTTAGCGGCCGCGGACAGGTTGGATACATTTCTGACAATACTTTTATGAATCATCAGCGCCAGAATTCCCACCAGGATAATAGAAGAAAATAAAGCGCCCCAGAGAATAAGATTGGCCACAAAAATTGTGTGTGAAATGATCTCCTGAGACCGTTGTACTTCTGAATTGGACTGGGAAATAAGGCTGGCTGAGATAGGTTCCAGGGTCTCGATCTGCAGGTCCATTTCATTGAATTTACTGAAAATCCTGCTGTCAATTTCCAGGATTGAGTTTGAAGCGTTTTTATATGATGAGATTAGGTCCAGCAACTGCTTTTTCAGTAAATCATCTATTCTCTCTGAATACTTGAGATAGCTTTCAAGGGTGGCCAGGGTATTGAAAGAGGACTGCATATAAGGCCTTTGCCGGGTGGCATAGTATTCTTTCTGCAGGTTCAGGGCTTCCAGAATCATAATTTGCAGATCCGGATTATAAGTCTGCTCCAGCTTTGTATAAAGTTCATCCGCGATTTTGTTCAGCCTGTTTTCAATACCTGTCTGTTCGTTTTTAAGACGTGTAACCAGTTCGATTGTTTCATCCAGAGTTTGTTCGTAGCGTTCCGCCGCAGATAAATAAAAATCAATGTTGGCAATGTTTTGCCGCATATTCCGGCTCAACTCTGAATCAGCAACAAGGGTTTTCAGCTGATGACTGACGTTAATCACCTGCTGAAGTTCTTTATGAATTTTTTGAACATATTTGGTTTGAGCCCTTTCCAGTCCAACCTGCGGCAAACGAAGGAAAAAATCTCTTTCCAGCTGTCTTGTTTTCTGAAGTCCGGATTCCATTTCCATGGCTTTTTTTCTGATTTCTGTACTGGAAATAATAATATTTTCCATTTTATCCCGGATAATGCCCATGGATATAAAGCCGGTCATTGCCACCAGGACTATCAAAAAGAGCATGCATCCAATGGCTATGAACAGTTTGTTGCTCACTGGAAGGTTCTTCCAGTACGAGATGATAGAGGTAAATATTTTCATAAAGGTTCGAGTTAATCCCTGATATTTTCGCCCTGGATCTGCGAAGGCAGGTTTCGGAATTTGTCAATACGGCCGCAAAAACTCGCTTCAAGGCGGTCTAAATCAAAACCCCGGTCTTGCCCGTGATGAAATTTTACTGGAGCATCTCGTTTATTTTCTGAATCAACTCAGGTTGTTAACTGGTTTTGATTAAGTCCGCCTAAGTCGCTCAGACAGTTCGCGGCCGTATTGTCAAACCCCGAAACCGCATAATCAATGAGTTCGAAAATACCAAGTTCACGGATTCAGGTTTTCCCTTTCAAAAACAGAAATGATATTTTCAGATATTGCTTCAAAGTTATCCCGGGAATCATCGATTCGAACCAGTTTATAACGCGGGACTCCGCAATCTCCGTATTCATCGCAGGAAAGATCTCCGGTCAACCCTTTATAATTATCCAGAGAACGAATTGCATCACGCAGATCCTGACGGCCTATGACCAGCAAACCATCTTCAGTTTTAACAGCTGCTTTTTCTATGGAATCCAGAAGTATCCTGGCCGCGTCATAATGGTGTCCATAAAACACGCCTTCAATTGTCTGGTTGAAAGTTTGCGCGTACCGGACAAGAAAATCTCTGGCGGCTTTGCTTTGCTTAAGCATGGGAATTACAAAGTACATGCCCTGTGCTGCACTGCCAACCCTCTGTATGAACGCGGAGTTCATCAGCCCGTCACCGCTCATGAGGGCCAGATTCTCAAGGCTTTTTGACTGTTTTGCCTGGAGGACAATACGGTCTCCAGTGGGCGGAAATATTGGAAAAAAAAGAATATCAGCTTCTGATCGCTGAACTGCTTCCAGCAGAGGGCCCATGTCGCGGTCGCTTCTGGTCACTTCCCCTGAAAAAACAATTCGTCCACCCAGATTTTTAAATTCTGTTTCAAAAACAGAGATAAGAGTCCTGGTGTATGGATCTCCGTCATGGATTGTGGCGGCCTTGACAAGGCCCAGTTCATTCTTTGCAAAGTATGCAGCCGCATACCCCATGTGTTTATCATTGGCAGCGGTTCTGTAAAAACCAGGCTGCCAGTGCCGGCCTTTGTGATCATTAGGGCTGGTAAGAGAAGGGCTGGTAACTGATCCTGATATCATGGACAGACCTGCTTCAGAGATAATTTCAGCGGCTGGTACGCTGGAAACCGAACATGTGGTGCCGTGTACCCCCACAACCGAGGGGTCGGTTACAACTTTCTGAGCAATGACAAATCCACCTTCCCGGGTGCATTGACTGTCTTCAGGAATAATAAGTACAGGGTGTCCGTGAATCTGCTTTCCTCTGTCAGCTGCCGCCAGTTTTGCAGTATTGACGTTTTCTCTGCCGGAACGCGCAAGATCTCCGCTAAGTACATGCATGCTGATAATTTTGACGGGTTCCCCAGGAGCAAGGGTCACGCATCCCAGCTGATCCTGGCAGACAAATGTTTCAGTCTGCTCCTGAGAACAGGCTGACAGGAATAAAACTAAACAGGCCAAAACAGAGATGATTCTGGACATACTGCCCTCTTTGAAAAAATTACGTAACTATTCAGCACAATTTATAATTCACCTCAAAAGACTGGAGCCTGTCCTGG